>WJIM01000323.1 GCA_014730285.1 Candidatus Zixiibacteriota bacterium | reverse complement strand
TTCCGTATAAATTCTAACTGCGAGCAATTTTAATTTCAGGAGAGCATACTTATCCTATCTCCAAAGAGATGACGCAGCCCCAAGATTATCATTGACAGATTTCCAAAAACTGATTATAAAAATTTATCATGGGATTTGTTGAATCTTTAACTAACTGGACCAGCAGTATCTCGGGCTTTCTATGGTCGGCGCCATTGGCCTTTACCCTTCTCGGCGTCGGGCTGATAATCTCCATCACACTCAAATTCGTGCAATTCCGGGGCTTCAAGCACGGAATCGAACTGATCTCCGGAAAATACGACAAGCCCGAGCATGAAGGCGCAATCACACATTTCCAGGCGCTGTCGGCTGCTCTCTCAGCCACAATCGGCACAGGCAATATCGTGGGCGTGGCCGAGGCGATCTACTGGGGCGGGCCGGGAGCGATATTCTGGATGTGGCTGACTGCCCTTTTCGGCATGGCCATCAAATTCACATCCTGTACACTCGCACAGAGATTCCGCAAAATCGATCCCGACGGCTATGTGCGCGGCGGGCCGATGTATTATATCGAGATGGGGCTGGGACCCAAGTTCAAATTTCTTGCGATCTTCTTCGCGCTGTTCACAGCCATCGCCGCCTTCGGAATCGGCAATATGGCGCAGGCAAATTCTGTAGCCAATGCCCTTTCGGGTCTGGCCTACGGCAACCTCGCCGATGCCTCCGATTTCTGGTTCAAGCTGATTGTGGGGCTTATGCTGGCGGCTTTGATCGGAATGGTTATCATCGGAGGAATCAAGCGCATCGGGCAGGTGGCCTCGAAGATCGTTCCTGTAATGTCGATCTTCTATGTCATCGGTTCACTGTATATAATATTCTCGCATCTCGAGATGGCCGGGGCGGCCTTCAACCTGATTATAGAGTCGGCCTTCAATCCCGAAGCTGTTACCGGGGGCATGGCCGGTTCGGCATTTATGATCGCGCTCCGTCACGGCGTTGCGCGCGGGATTTTCTCGAACGAGTCCGGACTGGGAACAGCGCCGATGGCTCATGCCGCGGCCAAAACCGACAAGCCGGTTCGTGAAGGTCTGGTGGCGATGCTGGGGCCGTTTATCGATACGATCATAATCTGCTCTATGACTGCGCTTATAATCATCATGACCAAAGACTGGACAATCGTGCAGGGACCGGAGCTGACCTCCTACGCCTTCAACTCGTTTATACCGCACTGGGGGCATGTGATCGTTTCTATCGGGCTGGCGTTCTTCGCCTTCTCCACCCTGATAAGCTGGTCGTATTACGGTGAAAAGGGATTCGAATATATGTTCGGTCGTGAGAAACGCTTTATCTATCGATGGATATTCCTGCTATTCATACCCCTGGGAGCCTCAATTAAGATCAAGCTGGTCTGGAACCTGTGCGATATCGGCAACGCCCTGATGGCGCTCCCGAACCTGATTGCGCTTCTACTGCTTCTACCCCTGATCCACAAGCTCTCGAAGGACTATTTCACCGAATATAAGGGCTATAAGAAACAGCGTTAATCAATCAGGTTGACATAATCCATAATAAATAGTTTATTTCCTTAATCCTGTCTCGAAACCTGTTAAACTCTTATGGATCAGGAGGAATAAAATTGGCTATAAGAAGACACAGTCTCGTTAATGCATTAAAATTAATCTCGTCCGACGATCCCGAAAAAATCTCGCTGGGCCTGGACTGGTTCAAGGAAAATATTCCCGGCCTGGAGGGCGAGGATTACCGCCAGGCGCTGCAGGCGGTGGCTTCAGTCTTCGCCTACGACACCTATGAAAGCCCGCAATATCAGGGTGTGGTCAATGAGGCGGTCAAGGTGCTGGTATCGCAGGGGCAGTTATGTATCCCCTATCTTCTGGAGATGCTGGCCGATTCGGATTTCAAGGTTGAATTCAATCTGGCGGTTGTGCTGGGTAAGATGGGCTCGGCCGGCGTGGAGCCATTGATGGAAGCCTATCAGCATTCACGGCATCCTGCAGAGAAAGCGTTTATACTCTACGCACTGGGCAAAATCAGCGACCCGCAGATTTCCGAAGCTATTCTCCTGATGCTTACCGCTCTGGATGATCCGGACCGCGAGGTGCGCGATTCGGCGGCGAGATCGTTGGGCAAGATCGGCGAGTCGATAGGCCCGGATAAAGTGCCCGAGGATCAGCGCAATGAGATTTTCGCCAAGCTTCTGCCCAAGACCAAGGATGAATACTCGGGAGTACGTTCCAAGGCGATTCGTTCATTGGGCAAGCTTTCGCAGAACGATTTTCTGACCGATGAACAGAAACACGACCTTCAGACCTCGCTGGTGGAAATCCTCGGCAAGTCCGGCGATTTTGTCTGGGACTCGGCCTTCATAGTCCGCCGCGAAGCCGAGGCGGTCTATAAGCAGTTGACCGGGAACGAGGAAGTGTAGGACAATCTACCAGCAGGGAAATCTGATATATGTTCTTCCTGATCAAAAAAGCTAAATGGATTGTTATAATCGTGCTGGCGCTGTATCTGCTCAGCTATGGCGCGGGATATCTGGCGGGCAAACAGCACTGGGTGGAATATCGCGATCTCTTGAATTCCAAAGTCGGGACATTATCCCGCTCGCTCGAGGAGTATGTCCCCGGCTACGGTGACCTGATCGAAAAGTATCGCGACTGGCACAACGAACTCCGCGATAAATTCCTGTTCGCCAAAGATCATTGGGCCATGCGCGGCCTGATCTTTTTGAACAACTGGATCGCCGCCAATATCACCATGATTATAAGATCGATATTCGTATTCCCGATAGGCCTGTCGGTCTTCGGCAAATTTGCCCAGGGCGCGGTCTTCGCACAGACTCCCGGCTCGACTCATATCTGGATAACATTTCTGATGGAATTCGGAGGGTATTTCCTTGTGATATGCGCCACCCTCTCGCTGGTATTCTGGACGATCTTCTTCAAGGGCTTCGGATTCGTGACCCGCTGGGTGGCATTTAAGGGCGGCCTGAAGCTTCTTGGTCTGGCGTACCTACTTTCGGCTGCGGGAATGATAATCGGCAGCATTGTCGAGACAGATTTCATAATGAGTATATTCAGTAAATTCCAATAGAGGATATTATATGAACAGTAAAAGGTTAGGCGGGCGCATCAGACTATTACTTGAACAACTCGACCAGGCTTATTATGCCAAGGCCTGGCACGGCACCACACTCAAAGGTTCCCTGCGTGGTCTCAGACTCAAGCAGGTTTTGTGGCGTCCCAGAAAAAAGCGGCATAATATCTGGGAGATCGTTCTTCATTGCGCATATTGGAAGTACGCGGTACGCCGCAGGATGACTGGTGAGAAGCAGGGCTCCTTCCCATTCAAGGGCAGCGACTGGATTAAACTGCCGGAGGTCCTGGAACAAAAAAGCTGGCGGCAGTCAGTCTCTCTTCTGCATGATATGCATCTGCTGTTGAGAGAGACAGTGGCAAACCTTCCGCCCTCGAAGCTGGAATATGTGCCGACTCGTGCAAAGGTGCCCAATTATATCACCATTCTCGGCATCGCCTCACACGATCTGTATCATGCCGGACAGATACAATTGCTTAAAAAGCTAATGAAGAAGTAGGCAAATCTCTCTAAGATTTCTGCGCTGTCAGGAATCCCTTCCTGACAGCAATAAAGCGGCAGGAAAGGATTTCTGCCGCCGCGTGATTCACCCCTCCCCCCAAACTCCTTGCCTTATCCGCCCGATTTTCTTAAATTGCTCGATTAAATTTAAACGAAAGGATTTGAGAGATGAAGGATAAACGCAATGAGATTTTAGCCCGCACGTTGATAAACTATTCCACCGACCTTCAGCCCGGAGAACATATCTACATCGAGATAAAGGGCAAAGAGGCATTGGAGCTGGGCAAGGAATGCATCCGCCAGGCCACTGAAAAAGGCGGAATACCTTTCTGGTTCTACAATGACGAGTCGATCCTGCGCCAGTTCCTGAAATCGGCAACCGATGATCAGTTCAAGGAGATGGCCGAGTTTCAACTGGCTATGATGAAGAAGTCGGCGGCTTATCTGGGAATCCGCGGCTCCGACAATCCCTTCGACCTGTCCGATATCCCCGAAGATAGAATGACCGCCTACAATAAGCTCTTTTACCGTCCCGTACATCTGGAAAGACGTGTCAGGCACACCAAATGGTGCGTGATGAGATTTCCCAACAACGCCATGGCGCAACTGGCCCAGATTCCGCAGGAGAAATTCGAGGACTTCTATTACGATGTCTGCAATGTCGATTATCCCAAAATGTCCAAGGCTATGGATCCGCTTATGAAGCTGATGCAGCAGGCCGACAAGGTCAGGCTGGTGGGTCCGGGCGATACCGACCTGGCATTCTCGATCAAGGATATCGGTGTGGTCAAATGTGACGGCACGCGCAATATACCTGACGGCGAGGTCTACACAGCGCCGGTTCGTGAATCGATTAACGGCGTTATCCAATACAATACCCCTTCCCTTAAAGACGGCACGGTCTACGAGAATATCCGCTTTGAATTCAAAGACGGCAAGATTGTCAAGGCCACCTGCAAGAGCAACGAAGAAAAGCTCAACAAGATTCTGGATACCGATGAAAACGCTCGCTATGTCGGTGAATTCTCATTCGGTCTTAATCCGATGATAACAATGCCGATGAAAGACACTCTTTTCGATGAAAAGATAGGCGGTTCGATCCACCTGACTCCGGGGGCGTGCTATGACGAGGCTCCCAACGGCAATATGTCGGATATCCACTGGGATCTGGTGATGATCCAGACTCCCGAATACGGCGGTGGCGAGATTTACTTCGACGATAAGCTGATCCGCAAGGACGGCAAGTTCACCGATGAATCGCTGGAAGCCGGATTCACGCCGGAGAACCTGAAGCTGAAAGCATAAGTAATTAAGGATCTTTCCCTTAAATATGCGCGCCGGGAACACATTCCCGGCGCTTTTCTTTGGGGCATCACTGCGCAAGCGGTGGTGTATTAATCCAGTCGGTCAAATGTCTGCGACATTTGACGACTCGTCGAGATCATTAATTGTCAAATCTCGAAGAGATTTGATATACAAGCCATTTACCTATAAAAAAAGGCCGTCCGAGATGGACGGCCTTTGATCTATTCGTCGTTCGACTTAGAAACCGAACTTCACTGTGAAGAACTGATTGTTGTCGAAGAACTCTGTCTGCATCCATGAGTAATCCAGAGCAATAATA
>WJIM01000322.1 GCA_014730285.1 Candidatus Zixiibacteriota bacterium | reverse complement strand
TGATCTTCACCGAGGACAACAGCACGACGCTGGTTGATCTCAGGGTCGGCCTTAAATATTTGTTTGGAAGAGAATAGCAAGAACGATGTAAGTTATGAAAACTTCCGATTAAAGAAATGAGTGCAGGGTCACAATCCCGATAGAATCGGGATCAAGACCCTGCATTACGAAGTAGAAGACCACATACTGCAAAAAAATTGCCCGTCTATATAAAGACGGGCAACTTTTTATTACAGGAGTAAAAACGGAAGATAATTCATACCCCCACTTAATTGATAAAATTCGCATTGTATCCTTTTAAGGATTGACAATTTATTGTCAGTTAGTTTATTTTAAAGTGCAACCACAAGAAAGCTGATTGGCAAAAATAATAATCACGCGGGAGGTATTATGATGAAAAGTGTGCTGGCGTGTGTGCTGGTGATTTTTCTCGGCACAGCCATGCTGTATTCACAGGATGCCGCTAACAACGAGGAAAATTCTGAGGGTGATGAGATAAGTTCCGCATTTGAGTATCATCCTAACCCAACCCGGATGAATGCATTATCGGTGGGAGGCCAGATGCTAATGCGTTTTAGTGAGGATGAATTCAGCGGGGATACAAAGATGGATTTCGTGCTCGCGCCGGATATTTATTATTTCTATCATCATGGATTCGCGGTGGGTGCTGTCCTGCAATTAGAAAAGCACTCAGGGCATTATTCGGGTGTAGATTTGTTCGGTTTTGGTGTGGGGGTGCGTTATTACATTAATCTGTATGGTCATCGCAGGTTTTTGAGTTTAAGGCTGTCGAATGTGTTTTGGATCGGCGAAATTGGCGGGGATATTCAGTTCAAGTACGGGCTGGGTTATAGCGAATTTCTGACCTCAAATCTATCGGCTGAGTTCAGCCTGGATGCAAATTATTATGGTTTGAAAGATCGAACGGAGATTAAGCCATGGGGGGATGAACTCAGGTTTATGATCGGGCTGGGATATTATATCTATTAGGGAGGTTGCTATGAAATGGAAAATGATTTATTGCTGCGCAGTGATCGCAGTTGTATTACTGTCAGCGCCGCCTGTGGCGGCAGACAGCCCGATTGATCCCGGCGCATTTACTGTGGGCGGATCGCTTAGATATTCCGGATTTTTCGATGATGACACCGATATTTACACTATACTCCTGATGCCGGAGTTTCAGTATTTTATTTATCCGGGCCTGGCGCTGGGAGCGGATGGCTTTCTGGATTACTGGCATTATCCCGATCGCAGCGAAATGCGATATGGAATCGGACCCTCGATAGCCTATTATCTCAAGCTGGAAAATTTAAGCGGATTTCCGTTTGCAAAGGCGGCTGTGATGTACAGCCATGTTGAAATCGAAAAGTATTTTTTTTCTCGAGCTGAAAACGATATTCGCGCGAATATATCGCTGGGGTATACATACATACTCGCCAAAAATATCGCCATCGTGGGAGCCGTGGACTATACTTACGAGCGCGCATTCCTGTTGGATTTCACGCTCGATTCCGAATGGCGCGAGGTATTCGGTTTTTCGGTTGGATTGAAGGCATTTATATATTGAAACTGGCTTTTAACTATTGACAATTGCATATTTCCTGTTGCATTTTAAGGCTGAGCCGTTAAATTATATTAAAATCAGGTTAGGTCTTAAGGAGAATAGATATGTCAGGTCATTCAAAATGGGCAACCATTAAACGCAAGAAGGGTAAACTCGATGCCCAGCGGGGCAGGATATTTACCAAACTGATTAAGGAAATATCGATAGCGGCCCGTCAGGGCGGAGGCGACCCGGACAACAACCCCCGTCTGCGGACAGCCATAAGCACTGCCAAGGCCGCAAATATGCCTCAGGATAATATCAAGAAGGCTATTCAGAAGGGTACCGGCGAGCTTCCCGGGGTAACATACGAAGAAACCACTTATGAAGGATACGGTCCGGGAGGTGTGGCGGTTATCCTGGATGTGGTAACCGACAACAAAAACCGCACAGTGGCCGAGATACGGCATCTCTTTTCGAAATACAACGGCAATCTCGGCGAGACCGGATGTGTGGGCTGGATGTTCGATAAGCGCGGGCAGATTATGGTCGAGAAGGCCAAAGCGGATGAGGATAAGCTGATGGAGATCACGCTCGATGCCGGCGCTGATGATCTGGTTAATCATGACGATGCCTTCGAGGTAGTGACATCATTCGAGACTTTCGAGAAGGTCAAGGCGGCTCTGGAGGAGCAGGATATCGAATTTATCGAGGCCCAGGTTGCAATGATACCGCAGACGACTGTGAAGGTTGAGGGCAATAAGGCGGAATCGATGCTGAAGCTGATGGAAGCTCTGGAAGATCATGATGATGTCCAGAATGCATATGCCAATTTCGATATAGATGATTCGCTGATGGAGAAGCTGAGTGCCTGATGAAACGGTGATTATGGGAGTGGATGCCGCACTATCCGTAACCGGAATCGGAATCCTCATGGCAGGCGGTGATGACATGGAAGTCATCCACACCGAGCTCATCAGAACCTCGGCCAAGCAGCCTCTGCCGAAACGTCTCGAGAAACTGCACGATTCGGTCTGCGGTCTGATAAACGAGTTTAAACCGAATATCCTTGCTCTTGAGGATATTTTTTATTCCAAGAATGTTAAGATCGCTCTCAGTCTGGGGCAGGCGCGCGGGGTAATTCTTCTGGCCTGCGCACGAAACAGCCTCAGGCTCGAGGAATTTTCGGCGCGTGAGATTAAGCAGGCGGTGACAGGCAACGGTGCGGCCTCGAAGGAGCAAGTGGCCTATATGGTAAAGAGTCTATTGAATCTAAACGGAGACTTCGAGACCTTTGACATTTCCGACAGCCTTGCCGCAGCTCTTTGCATGGGATATAAAATTAACTGTCCGACTTTGTCATGATAAGTTACGTTAAGGGAATACTGACCGAGAAATCGCTAAACCACGCCGTGGTCGAAAGCAATGGTATCGGGTATTTTCTAATTATTTCCGCCAACAGCTATCAGAATCTTCCGGATATCGGGGATAATGTCTGCCTGCAGGCATATATGCAGATGTCCTCGCAATCGGATCAGATAAATCTCTATGGGTTTTCCGCTACCGAGGAGCGCAGTCTTTTCAGGACCTTGATTTCGATTTCAGGCATCGGCGCCAAGGGCGCTATTAAAATTCTCTCGGGGATTTCACCCGGGCGTTTTGCAGAGGTGGTGGCCTCGGAGGATGTGGCCTTTTTGACCAAGCTTCCCGGAATCGGAAAAAAGAGTGCGCAGAGAATTATAGTAGAACTAAGAGAAAAACTTCCGGCGCTGACGGATAAAAAGCAGGCGGTGCCGGGCATGGATACTGACAGGGCCGAGGAGGTTATCCAGGCCCTGATGACTCTGGGAATGAATGCCCAGGAGTCGAGAAAAGCAATAGAAAAGGTTATTGAAACGGCGGGTGCGAAAGAGGCGAGGAGTCTTCCAACCGAGGAGATGATTCGCAGGGCGTTAACTGCAGGAAGATAGACATCATCACACTTCGCCAGACCGTACGGGAGTGTTGATAAACAAGGGAGTGCATCGATACTCGTCATCACGAGGAGCGATGGCCTGAAGGGCTGAGCGACGTGGTGATCTCACAGGTGGCTTGATAGAAACGAGCTTGAGATTCCCACGGTCGTCCTCGCCTTTGGCAGGACTCCCTCGGAATGACGAATCCTGGTTTTATCAACAAGTTTGTTTAAAGGGGCCTCGAGATGAAAACAGTAGCTGTTGTTTTAACGGCTCTTGTGACTGCCCTAATGTTAGCCGTATTGGCGGATATTGCGGCGGCACAGGAAATCGAGGCTGTGTATGGCAGACAGGTATCGTTTTACAGGGGCGAGTTGTTCTGGTTTGTTGAGGGCATAAATCAGGCCGAACTGGGCTATGATGACGGCAGCGCAGAGCTGGGTCAGTTTGTCAGCGAAGTTCCGGACGATCCTATGGCCGCCGTCAGATTCGATTCGCTTACTCCGCCCTTTTTCCTGAAAAGTGCGAAGGTGTTTGTTGCCGATGCAGACTGCTTCCCCGATCAGCCGGGAGACCAGTTTACACCGTTTTATATCTCCGTTCACGAAGATAGTTCGGGACTTCCGGGCAGGCTTATCAGTCAGGGGGATGTTGCAGTAAATCCGCTGGAATGGGAGTGTGGAGGCGTATGGGTTGAAATGGATGTGAATAAGCTGACTGTCGAGGATACTGTTTTCTGGGCGGCTATGCAATGGCAGGAAGAATTTCCCGCGAATCCCCATTTCGGGCTCGATCTGAGCACTACCTCGCAACATTCTTATTATAGCAAATCAGATGAATCCGGCCAGCCTGTCTGGCATCAATGCAACTGGGGGCAGTATATGATCAGGTCGGAGATTTTTTGCAATGATCTCGACGGAAACCTGACGATTGCCCCGGGTGCGGTTCTGCCTGACAGCTTCAGGATATACAGTTCCGGCCAGCCGGTGGTGTATCCCGGCGAGGAGTTCTATGATACTACTGTTATCAATCATATGCACTGCCGCGTCAAACTTCCCAGCCCGCAGAATTATTTTTGTGTGACCTCGTTCAATAATGGTGTCGAATCGGAATCATCGAAAGTAGTTTTGATTGAGGGAAGCACAATGAAGAGGGCTGACGTCAGATTCGAGCCGGATTTATTTCAAATTCAAATGAGGCCGGAATCGGATACATGTTTGCAATTAATATTGACTAATAAAAATGACCGCAGGATTAATTACAGATTTGCAGGAGCGGATATTATTGCAGAAAAGATTTTCGCTCCGGTTACGATTGGGATCGTGCCCTCGGAGGGGGATATACCGGACGATTTGGCGGATACCGTAAAATTGAATTTGCACACCAATTCCGGAGTTTTGGGAGATTATTCGATCGAAATTAGCATCGAGTTGTGGGATTCCGTGCAGGGATATATGGATGAGATATACTTAATTGCACTTGAAGTTGGGGAGTTTACTCATGCCGAAGATGATGCGAATATTGTGCCCGGCGAGTTTTATCTGGGGCAGAATTATCCCAATCCGTTTAATAATTCCACAATTATACCTTACGAAATCACTCAGGATGGATTAAATATTACCCTTCAAATCATCAATATAAAAGGGGAACTGGTTCGGGAATTCGATTTAGAAAATTCTCGATCCGGCAGAATTCTTTGGAATGCCTGTGATAAATCAGGCAATAAGATGCCATCGGGAATATATCTGTTGCGGGCAAAAAGCGGAGATATTATTCAGATCCGTAAGATATTGTTACTAAAATAGGAATTTCTTTTGCAAATTTTGCATAATCCTTAGAAAAGCCTAATAATTCCCCTAGTATTACATAAAAAAGACTTGACATATGGCTCAACAAAGGGTTCTTTGAAAATGAAGCAGAAACTTTACCTTCAACCGTGGATCATCAAGTGCCCTTCGCCTGATCTTTTGGGTGTACAATATATACTTATACGTCGATAAATGTTATAACAAACTTATACCTTATGGGAGGTGTTATGCGAAAATTTTTCTGTATAATGCTGGCCCTTGTCCTTTCGATCTGCATGTCGGGGATTGCGCATGCGGATTGGATTCCGGATGACGGCCACAAAATGCATTATCCCCAGCTTCCGGATTTGACCGGCTGGAATGTAAATGCGACAAATCCGCTGATTCTGGCGGATGACTGGATGTGCTCGGCGAGCGGTCCGGTTACGGACGTACATTTCTGGGGATCATGGATGGGCGGTATGGAAGGTCAGATACTAAGCTTCAATCTCAGCATCCATGCCGACATACCGGCCGGCCCCGGCCAACCGTATAGTATGCCGGGAGCGACATTATGGGAGTATGAGATTCCGTTTGAGTGGGTCATCGCTCAGCCGTTTACCACTGATCTGGATGAGGGCTGGTATAATCCTGCCGACGGTTTTTTCAACTATCCCGATCATAATACTTATTTCCAGTATAATGTATTCCTGGATCAGTATCTGGATCCCGCAGACCTTTTTGTTCAGGAGGAGGGGACGATTTACTGGCTGAATATTTCCGCAACAGTTGCTGATCCTGCAATAACTCAGTGGGGCTGGAAATCGACTCAGGATCACTGGAATGATGATGCAGTCTGGGCCTTATGGGGTGATTTAAACTGGATCGATATGTATGAGCCCCCGGACTTCATCCAATCTCTGGATTTGGCATTTGTGATAACCGGTCCGGAAGAAATGGGCGCCTGCTGTTACCCCGATCCAACCAACGGGCTATTGTCCTTATGCATTCAGACGACACAGAGCGATTGTGTGAATAACCTTCTCGGAGTCTGGGAAGGACCCGGCACGGTCTGCCAGGGAACGGAGGCCTGCTGTCTGCCTGACGGTTCCTGTTTTGATGCGGACGCTCTTTGCTGTGTAAATGAGCTGGGTGGAAATCCCCAGGGACCGGGTACGGCTTGCAGTGCCCTCGAGGCCTGCTGTTTCCCTGACGGAAGCTGCGGCGATCTCGATCCGCTCTGCTGTATAGACCTGGGCGGCACTCCTCAGGGACCGGGCACGATGTGCACCGGACCTATGGCCTGCTGTTTGAACGACGGCAGTTGCATTATGGTTGATCCCGAATGCTGTGATGATCTGGGCGGTTTCGTATCACCGTGGAGTCCAACATGTCTTGGAGACAATGACGGTGATGGCACCGACGACGCTTGCCAGGAGCCTCAGGAAGTCGGCGCCTGCTGTTATGATGACGGCACGGGCTTCAATAGCGCCTGTATAGTTACAACTCAGGACAGTTGCGTTAACTTCTACGGCGGAAGCTATCAGGGCGACGGCTCGCAATGCGGCACTGTTCAGGCCTGCTGTCTGCAGGACGGCACCTGTGTGAATGCGGATGAATTCTGCTGTGTCAATGAGCTGGGCGGTACACCTCAGGGCGTCGGAACTGCCTGCACGGCGCTGGAAGCATGCTGTCTGCCGGATGGAAGCTGCCAGGATCTTGATCCTCTGTGTTGCATTGATCTGGGCGGCTCTCCGCAAGGCCCGGGTTCACAATGTACAGCGCTTGAGGCCTGTTGTATGCAGGATGGAAGCTGTAGTGATCTCGATCCGTTATGCTGTGAAGAAATGGGCGGCACTCCGCAGGGAACGGGAACGGCCTGCAGCGCTAATCAGGTTGCCTGCTGTCTGTCCGATGGAAGCTGTCAGATGGTAGATCCGCTTTGCTGTGATGATCTGGGCGGTACTCCTTCTTCATTCAGTTCGACCTGTCTCGGTGATATCAATGGCAATGGTGTTGATGATGCCTGCGAGGAGCCGACCGGAGCATGCTGTTATGATGACGGTACCTGTACGGTCGAGACAGCCGCCGATTGCGCCAATCTGGCCGGCGATTACAAGGGCGACGGTACTACCTGCCTGGGCGATAGCGACGGTGACGGCAATGATGATATATGTGACGATCCGTGGCCGAATCACAAGATGCATTATCCGCAGCCTCCGGATGAGACAGGCTGGGATGTGGAAGCCACT
>WJIM01000321.1 GCA_014730285.1 Candidatus Zixiibacteriota bacterium | reverse complement strand
GCCGCCGCCAGCGGAGTATCGTGACGAGGTCCGGGGATTGCATCGATGGCGTCATGTAATGTCTGTGCATCGGAGGTGAAATCCTGAGCCAGGATCACTCCCTCGGAGGAGTTGAAGTAATAGATTGCAACCTCGAAGACACCCGGATAATCGGTATCGTTCATATCCACGAGCTTATCGATTTCGGTATGCGCCAGGTCTTTCGCCCTGAGTATTCTGGATTCGCCGAATGCGTTGGTTAACGACATCGAGCCGGTGCGATCCATAGTAAGCACCGCCCAGTTGGGCTGCATCACAAATTCAATGCTGAATGATACCTCGCAGAACTCCTCGCACTCATCAGTACAGACCATTGTGACATCAACGGATTCATCACCGGAAGGCGTGTAGCACCAGTTGCCATCCACAAGCTGGCCGGGACCGGAGACAATCTCGCAGCCGATCAAATTGCCGTCAACATCCTCGGCAAATGCCGGCAAACAGACCTCGGTCGGTGTGCATTGAACGATCACGCCGCTTTCGGGAACGATGCAGGTCGGAGGAGAATTCATCTCAACCGTAACCATAGTAGTACAGGAGGCGCTTTGTCCGAATGCATCAGTCACTGTTAGTACGATTTCATAATCTCCCGATACGGTGGGTGTGAAAAACACGCTGCCGTCAGCATAGGTTCCCACTGAACACTCGATCGTCTCGATATTATCTTCTGCATCAAAAATATCGAATCCGGCGACCTCAACCTGATCCTGACTGCATACCAGCATATCCATATCGCCCGGGCAGGTTACCTCGGGCGGAGTATTGGCGCAGTAGACTCCCAGAATCATATCATTATGGTCGAAATTCGAAGAGGTATGGTTATCATCGATATAGACCAGATAATGAAAATCACCGGTAACGCTGAAGTTCTCGGTAGGACATTCAAATGTAAATGTTTTGCCCATACCGATATAAGCGCTTACATCATAAACCATAAACCACTGATGCTCCTGTGCCAGAGTGCCCTTGGAGAGAGTTGTTTCGGAAAACAGAAACGAGTCATCGCCGTTATAAATCGAATCATTATTGGTATCGTTGTGCAGCCATAGTCCGATTTCGGTTGAGGGATCAACTGCGGTAAAGGTGAAAAAGCCCTCGCCATGGCCGCCGCTGAAGATGAGTGTGCGATTGTTGCCTACACCAATATCAGAATAGATTCCAAAGCGGTTGACATCCTGCCAGCCGGTATATTCCTTCAAAAGCGTCCATTCCTGATCCCCCTGACAGAGAAACAGGGTGAGGTCGGAAATGTTATCTGCCAGCGGTGTCAAGGTATCGTTGTCGACTGTCAGAAACGGTTCGAAGTAGGTCATCGGGGTTTCATTCATGTTGTGCGGGCCGTCATAATCCTTGGTGTAAAACGGCGCCCCGTCATTTTCGCTGCCGGTGTCGGCCGCATACACAAACCCGCACAGGGCCAGAATCAATATCATAGCCCCAGAAAAAGATGTAATTTTGCGCATTACTCCTCCTGTATAAGTCAAATTATTATCAATCATAATCCATTGCAGTAAACTACCTCACCCGTGAAATCATCGCCACGAGTCCCTGGTCCCAAAATTCATCTGCATGATGTGTACTTGTTGTAAGTAATCACCCCAAAATTAACAATCAATATGATTTTTGTCAAGATATTTCAGGGTACGCATTACAAGGAATTGTTTAATATTTCTCAATAACTTACGGGAATATATGGGATTAAAACTCCGTAAACTGACAGATTCGGACATGCGATTTTTTTAATTTTATTGACAAAATTCAATAAATCAGTAGTTTTTTATCACCCGCCTTTCTGCCTCTCAGAATTAAAATCTGCGGATAATAATCCGAATATCCCATCGTGGCAATCATTTAGGAGAATAGAATGAAGAGAGTCTTACTAATGGCAGTTTTCATCGCGATCCCACTTTTCTCTGCAAACGGCCAGGCGCTGTTTGTTGTTGGTGATGATAACTTCGATTTTTCCGGTATGGAATTTCAGCCGGATACACTGGTGGATACTCTTGTAATTGCCAATGGCGGATCTGATCCATTGAACTGGACTGCAACATGGAGCACAAACTGGTTGACAGTCGAACCCGCATCAGGAACCGCTCCCAGCGCATTAGAGATAATGGTTACGGCAGAATCATTGGCAGGAGGAGATTATACGGATCAGATAGTTCTGGAATCGGCAGAAGCTGCCAATAGCCCATACACTATTAATGTTTTATTCAATGTTGAACCGGAAGTACCGCCCTGCCCTGGTATATGCGGAGATGCTAACGTTGATGGAGCCGTTGCTCTTAGTGATGCAGTTTGGATAATCAACTATATTTTCCTAAATGGGGCCAGGCCGGGTGAGGTGCTTGCCTGCGGCGATGTAAATGGCGATTGCAAAGTAAATATCTCGGATTCAGTTAGCATTATCAATTATGTTTTCATCGGCGGAGCCCCTCCCGATGATTGTTGCCCAGGCGGCTGGGAGGATCAAGGCGGCGATTGCTGCCCATTTTAGAAATAAAAGGCCCTTAATAAGGAGTATATAAAATGATACACAAATCTACAATATCTTTAATTATATCCGTCATCCTGATAATCGCGCTGTCTGCCCCAGCCCAGGGTCAGGCGCTTATCGAAGTTTCACCTTCTCATCTGTTTTTTGAAGGGACTGAGTTTGAGTCGGACACTTTGAGCGACACCCTGATTATAACTAACGGCGGCGAAAATCCATTAAACTGGAGCGCTTCCTGGGATGAACCATGGCTTCATGTCCAACCATCCACCGGTTCCGCACCAGATTCTGTTATTATCAAGGTTTCAGCCGAAAACCTTGCATATTCACAATATTCTGACCAGATCATTTTTGAATCGCCTGATGCATCAAACAGCCCTTTGATCGTAGATGTTATCTTTCGTGTGCAGCCGCCCTGCCAGGGAAAGTGCGGTGATGCAAATTCTGATGACGCTGTCGGGGTCAGCGATGCGATTTGGATAATCAATTATGTCTTCATAGGCGGAGGTATTCCCGAGCCTGTGTTGGCGTGCGGAGATGCCAATGGCGACTGCTATGTAAATATCTCTGATGCTGTGTGGATATTAATCTATGTATTCCAGGGCGGTGGCAGCCCGGGAGAGTGCTGTCTTGACAACTGGGAAGGTCAGGGCGGAAACTGCTGCCCGTTTTAATATTAAAAATTATAACCTATTAAAAAGCCAATGGCCGGCAGTACTGCCGGCTTCTTTTTTTGCCGAGGTTTATATGCTAATGCCGGAGGCCGGAATCGAACCGGCACGGTAGTTTAACTACCGAGGGATTTTAAGTCCCTTGCGTCTACCAATTCCGCCACTCCGGCATTGGTTAGGATACGGCTTGTGCCATATCGCGGGACAG
>WJIM01000320.1 GCA_014730285.1 Candidatus Zixiibacteriota bacterium | reverse complement strand
GAATTCATCGACAATGAGAACCTTACCGTCCTGCACGACATACTCGACATCTTTTTCAAACAGGCTGTAGGCCTTCAGAAGCTGGGTTATAGAATGCAGTTTCTGGGATTTTTCGATATGTTGTTTATAGAGCCTGTCCTTGGCTTTAGCCTTGTCCTCGGCATTCATCTTCTCGTCATTGTCGACCTGGACGATTCCCTCGGCAATATCGGGGATTTCGAAAAGCTGCTTGTCGGAGGGATGAAGCTCGTTTAAGCCCATTTCTGAAAGTGTAACCGAATGATCTTTCTCGTCTATGGCATAGTAAATACGCTCATCGATTTCATTTAAGTTTTTCTTATCGCGCATTATGTTGGATTCCATGGTTGAAACCATGCGTTGTACCCCGGTCTCCTTCATGATTTTCAAGAAGCGCTTATTCTTGGGAGCAGCGCGCCTGACGGTTAAAAGATTGTAGGCGGCATCATCATAGTTTTCTTCTTTAAGCTCTTTTTCAGCCTGGCTAATCATTTGATTGGCCATCAGTGTCTGTTTTTTGGCAATTCTCTCGACAAGCGGCTGCATATCGCGGAAAGCCTGGTCGATTGTTGATTCCACCGGACCGGATATAATCAGCGGAGTACGGGCCTCATCGATGAGCACACTGTCGACCTCGTCAACTATCGAGTAAAAATGTCCGCGCTGACGGTTATCCTCCACGCGCCAGCCCATGTTATCATGAAGATAGTCAAAGCCGAATTCGGAGTTGGTGCCGTAAGTTATATCGCAATTATACTGCTCGCGCCTTTCGTCGATATCCTGGCCATGCTGAATCACACCGACTGTGAACCCGAGATATTTATAGACCTCGCCCATCCACTCGGCGTCACGACGGGCCAGGTAGTCGTTAACCGTGATGATATGCACGCCCTGTCCAACCAGGGCGTTGAGATAAACGGGCATAGTGGCGACCAGTGTTTTACCCTCACCGGTAGCCATCTCGGCGATCTTTCCCTGATGCAGGACTATGCCGCCGAAGAGCTGGACATCATAGGGAATCATTTCCCAGGTAATATTCATCCCACCAGCCTCCCAGGTCTTGCCTTTCAGACGGCGGCAGGTTTCCTTGACCATGGCAAAGGCTTCGGGGAGGATGCTGTCGAGGTATTCGTTGATGCCCTCTTTCAGCTTCTCCTTGCGTTCATTCTTATCCCACTCGAATTCCTCGGCCTCACGGTTCAGGTCCTTCCAGACACTTTTGGCCTCGGCCTTAAATTCCTCTGTTCTTTTCAGGAAATCCTCCCGAGGAACATCTTCGAGAGTTGGATAGATTTCATTTATCTCATCAACTATCGGATTTATCTTTTTTAGATCTCTTTCGTGCTTGGTTCCGAATACTTTTTTTATCAGAGTATCTAACAATATTATCTCCTCTTTGCATTTACAGGGGTAACACAGTTATACAAAAAATTCCCGCAAACGTTCGATCTCTATCATTATACGCTTTTGGATAAATAGCAAGCAAAAAACGACGCTGAAATCAGTCCTTGGGTGTCAGATTGCGCCTGGTGAAGACATAGAATGTCGGAATGAGGAACATGAGCAGCAATGTAATGAAATACAAGAGCTTTTGAAGCTGAGTAGAGTCATAAATCAATGTGCTGCCGATGATATTGCCCCAGTTGTTGAGAACATCGTATTCGGGGCCGATATACCATACGACCCGTGCCAGATTGGTCCAGAAGCCCCAGTCGGTATGAATCATCTGCTTGGCTATCTGCGGCAGAAAGTAGGTCACCAGAACCACTATTGAAGCCCAGACCGGATGCATGAATATCGAGAAGAATGCCGTAACCACAATCAGCATAAAATACAATAGAAGGTCGTATATGAAGGCCAGCACAAGATTGACAGTTAGCCCGTAATCAGTAACTGTGTACAAAAGTATCATGAAATAGAGGACCTGGAATAACCAGAAAATAATCATCAGCTTAAAGGCGCCTATTATCTTCCCGAAAATAAACGCGCTGCGAGAAACCGGTTTGGCAAGATAAGGGAAAAGGGTGCCGTCACGGATATCCTGGATCAATACCAGAGAACCGACAGTAACCGATGCCAGCACTCCGAAGAACGAGTAGCTTTTGGTGAAGGTGGAGATGATCATAAGCAGCATAGGTCCGCTTTCATTGCGGAAATCCTCGGCCACCAGAAACGGAATTATAGTCGTGAGAAGCATGCCCAGGCCGATTATGAAAAAGACCCAGTAGATCTTGCTTCTTAACAGCTTGGCAAACTTATGCTTGCTGATCAGGTTTATCGATCTCAGTTCCATTTTCCACCAATTGCATGAATATTTCTTCCAAATCACTGCGCGGGGGAATCACCGAAATAATATCCGCTCCGATCTCGGAAAGTTTTGCTATCAAATGCGCCTTGTCCTGCTTGGATCCGGTCAGAATCGAGTAAGCCGTATTGCCTTTATGTTCAGGAGCCCAGTTTTCCCCAAGCTTCTCGACTTTTGACTGATCGAGAGTGAAAGTCACTTCGGTATCATCGGATCTCTTTAAGAGATTTTCGACTGTATCGATCTTTATGACCTTGCCCTTATTGATAATTGCCACGCGGTCGGCGATCTGCTGGACATCGGATAATATATGCGTGCTCAGAAATACCGTCTTACCGCGCTGCTTCAATTCCAGAAATTTGTTTTTGATCTTCGATTTGGCAATCGGATCCATGCCGGAAGTCGGCTCATCGAGTATCAACAGATCAGGATCGGAAATCATGGCCTGGGCAAGACCGATTTT
>WJIM01000319.1 GCA_014730285.1 Candidatus Zixiibacteriota bacterium | reverse complement strand
TATGCGGTCTTATCATCGATCTCGAACTCATAAAATTTATTTTCTTCCTCATCCTCCCGAGTTTCCTCCGCATTCCTTTCTTTGAGAACCTCAACCATCTCCGGACGATTCATAGCCTGAAGAGTGATCTGATTTGCCGTGGAATCCCCGAGCGGAATGTAGGTTACCGTAAAACTGTCCGCCCTCTCGATATGCCAGTAATACAGCAGTTCAAATATCGCGGTCATTCGCTCGAGCTTGTAGGTCATAATATCACCGTCCGAAAAAATATGCGGCATAATCTTTTCACGTATGTCATCCATACTCTTGTTGTTGATTGCCAGAATCCGGTCGCCCCTTTGGATAGAGGAATCGGAGCTGTAGCTGTACCGGACATACACGTTATCATCCAGAAATCTGAGCACCAGAGGAATGAATTTGAATGAGCCGTCAAAAATACCGCCCATAAACGGATCCTCTTTCGAGCCCACGTCGAAGTGAGCCTCGTTTGCACCGGCTACAAAGCGGCTGATAACCTGGTGAAAACGGTAAAATGTTGTGTCATCAATTTCCTGATAAAGGCTGTCGAATAGTCTCTCTATATCAGCTTTATCATTATATTCATAAAGAGTCGGGCAATACTCTTCCATCATTTCTTTTAAGTAGGTGAAATCCTCGCGCCATTTTTCGATGCTGAGGCTGGCGGGACGCTTGTTATCGCCGCAGGATATGGAAATCAGAAGTGTAAGAAGATACAATGGGATAATAATTTTAGTTATATGCCTCGCATTGCAGATGATTTTGGTCATGATGTTTATCCTCTTTTGTAAAACTCGTCCGATTTCAGGTTATTTAAAAAAACATGTAATTGTAAAGACGGTTCAAATTTTCTTATATTGATATCCTCTCAGACAAAATAGAAGCTCAAATGTTGCAAACATTTGACAATTCAGTTTTTTTCAACACAATCCCGGAATAAACGTCTATATTGTAGCATAAGTGCGCAGAAGCATGAACGGGCGCACCGGGAGGTCTGCCCGGTACGAACAAACTAGGTTTTTATGATTAGATACGCAGTATACATATTTACAGCAGTAATATTGTCTATAAGCACCGCAGATGCCCGCACACTCAAACCCGGTTCGGGTGAGCATGATGATTACCTCAGGGCTCGCGCGCATTATGAGAACGGCGACTACGAGGAGGCTCGTGATATTCTGTATGGCATGCTGCGCTATTACGATGACGACCCGAATCTGAACTATATTCTCGGTATGTCTTTCGCCGGGCTGGGCGGAACACATTACCGCAACTACGCCCGCAAATATCTCAAGCAGGCGGTACGTCTGGAGCCGGACTCACTCGACTGGCGCTATGATCTGGGTCTGTTACAGATAGAATCGGACATGGAGGAGGCCGCCTACGACCAGTTTCAGGAAATAATCAAACGGGACTCGAGCTATATCCGCGCCTACTATCATGTCATGGATTTATGCATCGAGCGCTTCTGCCATAACGGCAACCGTTCCAAACTGGCTGAGGGATATAGAACCGCGCTTATCTCGCAGAGCCTTTTTCCCGCGGATGATATCATCGCTTATAAAAAGGCGCTTATTTCAATGCTGTTTAAATCATATAACGAAGCCGCCAAAATCGTCTCGCAAATCTATAGACCGGACACATTGAAAAACGAGATAACGCTTCTGAATGCCTACCTCAAATATCAACTGCGAGACTTTGATCAAAGCTATCAGCTATTTAAAAAAGCGCTGTCAAAGCTTCCTGTGGAAGACAAGGCAGGTTATTTCGATATCACTCTGCTTCTGTCAAGACAGCAAACCAGAGAATATGATGAGTTGAGCGAGGCAGAACAGAAGAAGTTCGAGGACAGGTTCTGGAATGGCCTTGATCCCGATCTTACCACAGAAGTCAATGAGAAGATCGTCGAGCATTTCGCGCGTGTGTACTATGCCGACCTGATGTTCTCGCGTCCGCATGCGGATGTGCATGGATGGGAGATGGATCAGGGACAGTTGTACATTCGTTATGGCCCCCCGGCTTCGGCTAAATGGTTTCTTCCTGAGGATAATGATGCTATGCTAAATTGCCGCTGGAGCTGGATTTACTATTTCGACGGCCGTCCGGTTGAGCTGGATTTTTTGAATATGTTCGGCGAGGATAACTATCAACTGGCGCCTCTGAATTACGGCGGGGATGTTAAAATGGCCGATGATCTTGTTAATGAAATTCCCAATGTGGTGACGTTTGCCGAAACCCAGAGCCTGATTAATTCGATCTTCTCATATTTCATCTATAAAGGTCCCGAGGGGCAGGCAATGCTTGATCTGTTTGTGGCGACACCCTATGATCAGTTCGCTTATGAGCCTGTCGAGGGGCATGCCGTCTGCTCGGTCGAATACAGAACTGCGCTTATGGATATGGATGACAGTATTCTGGCTCGGAAAAAGACCGAACAGCAAATCGTTATCTCACCTACGCTTTCGAAAAATCCCAACTTTTATAATTTTGCGACGATCTCCATGGAATCGCCCTCCGACAGCCTGAGGGTGGCCTGTGCAATCGAGCAGAAATCGGCACAGCGGGTGAATATTTACGAGAGACCGTTGCGTGTATATGATTTCTTGGACAGCGGATTTCATATTTCCAGCCTGATTTTGGCCTCAAAGGTTGAAGAGAAGGAAAAGGACTCGCCCTTTAACAGGCGCGATATCAAGCTGATTCCAAATTTCACGAACACGTACAGGACCGATGATACATTGATCGTATATTATGAAATATACGACTTGCCTACCAATATCCGCAACCGAACTCAATACCGCATGAGCTATACTATTCAGGAGCAGGATATCCCCCGCAATATCTTCGGCATGATTGCAAGCGCGCTATCAAGCGGTCAAAAGATCGGCATCACGCATACCGCGGACAGGGGTGATATTCGCACCGAACGATACGAGCCGCTAAAGATCGATATTTCCTCGCTCGATCCGGGCCTGTATGAATTCACTATTACAATCGAGGAATTCGTCTGGGGCAAGACCCTCACCCGCAAAGCGCGCTTCAGTGTGGTGGATGATTTTGAATAGGCGCACGATATCTTTCCAGTTTCATTGGAACTGTCTATAAAAGTTCTTTTGTGCGGTCATTCTGAGGGAGCATAGCGACCGAAGAATCTCTTGATAAACATACAGATTCTTCGCTTCGCTCAAAATGACATTTTTTTTAACGCACCTTTTTGACAAATCAATCATTGCGAAGACAGTCAGCTTTCATCCATCTTGACAAATCCCTGATATGGGCGTATTTTGAGCGAAATCCAAAATCATGGAAGGAGAATAAGATGGTCATACAAAAGGTTGGCATTGTAGGATTCGGCCAGATGGGCACCGGGATTGCCCAGGTCGCGGCCTCGGCAGGTTATAATGTTCTGGCACGGGATGTGGACAGCAATTATCTCGACAAAGGTATCGCCAGAATCACCAAAAATCTCGACAAAGCCGTAGAAAAGGGGAAGATAACCGAAGACGACAAGTCCAAGGTTCTCGGAAATATCAAGACCACAACACATCTGGAGGAATTCAAGGATCGCGATCTTGTGATCGAAGCCGTAGTCGAGAATATGGATGAGAAGGTGAAGGTCTTCAGGGAGCTTGATGATATCGTACAGAAAGATGCTATCTTCGCCTCCAACACATCGTCATTATCCATAACGGATATTGCGGCGCGTACAACCCGGCCTGAACAGTTCATGGGTTTGCACTTTTTCAATCCCGTTCATATCATGAAACTGGTCGAAGTGGTAAAGACTATCGCAACCTCGGAGAACACATTCAAAAACGGCAAAGAATTCGCGGAGTCTGTCGGTAAGACCTCGGTAACCTGCGGGGATCGACCCGGATTTGTGGTTAACCGTCTTCTGGTGCCGTATCTGCTGGATGCCGTGCGCATTCTCGAAGATGGCACTGCCACTAAAGAGGATATCGATAACGGTATGATGCTGGGATGCGGCCATCCCATGGGACCTCTGACATTGATTGATTTTATCGGACTGGATACGATTCTGTTTATCGGCGACATAATGTTCGAGGAGTTCAAGGGCTCCCATTTCGCTGCGCCGCCGCTTCTCAGGCGCATGGTGAACATGGGCTATCTTGGCAAAAAGAGCGGAAGAGGATTTTACGACTATACAAAGTGAGGGAATATGGATTACAATAATATTTTAGTGGAAAAGGAAGATCACCTGGCGGTCATAACGATTAACCGTCCCAAAGCATTGAACGCCTTAAACGATGAAACCCTGACTGAAATCGACAAAGCTTATAAGGAATTGATGGAAGACGGTCAGACCCGTGTGGTGATTTTCACGGGCGCCGAGAAGGCTTTCGTGGCCGGTGCAGATATCAAGGAATTAATGGAGGCCGACGGCGAGAAGGCCAAGGTAATATCC
>WJIM01000318.1 GCA_014730285.1 Candidatus Zixiibacteriota bacterium | reverse complement strand
CGGCTGGAGGTGCCCGATCAGGCAAGCTGGGAGCTGGGCTGGTAGATATTTTACAGAGATCATAGATATTAGCTGTCATTCTGAACGAAGTGAAGATTCTGTTTGATACTTAAGAGATTCTTCGGTAGCTGCGCTCCCTCAGAATGACAACATGGATGTGTTTTCATGCCCAAACGATTTTGGGCATGCCACGCATAAGTTAGTAATGTTTCGGCGGCGTACGATGACAGGCTGTCCCATTAGAGAGATTTTTGAAGTTCTGTCATTTCCTGTTCCCGATGAAATCGGGAATGTGAACTGACAGTTATATAATATCCTGTACAATACAAGATTACTAATGTGGTCCGTCAGATCACAATCCCGTCTTCGACGGAATCAGGATCTGACGGAACTCAAAAGGGGATGTATGAGACAGCCTCGGGACGTACGCCGCCCGCAAATCCATTTCGACTGTTTAGGAGGGATAGAAGTATGTTTGAGTTTTTGAATTTCGAAAATGCCGTAATTGCATTTTTGGGACTGGTGGTTGTATTTGTCGGCAAGAATTATCTTCTGCCTTTTTTGAAGATCGAGAGCCGCCGTCGTTATGCAAGCTGGATAGCGCATATTGCAGATGAGATAACCGATGATCTGGTGAGCCGGCATCCGGAAAACCGCTGGCTGAAGTTTATCGATGATTCGGTTGATAAGCTGATGGATATCTGCGGCATAGAGAAGGAGGTGGCCTCAAGGGCGGTCAACTCGGCTCTGAGAAGGAAGAGTCTGGATCCGAAAATCTAAGGGCAAAATCCCCTCGCTTTGAGGGGATTTTTTTATCGGGTATTAATTTCTTTGCGTTATTATTGGTAATACGGGAACAATAATGCATATAAAATAATAGGGTTAAATAGATTATAGTTTTGCTTGACTTGCTTTGGAGTTTTGTATAAAATGAAAGTTTAAACAGGGCCCATAGCTCAGTCGGTTAGAGCAACTGACTCATAATCAGTGGGTCGCAGGTTCGAGTCCTGCTGGGCCCACCATTAAGATTTTTGCACGGGCAATTGGCTCAGTTGGTTAGAGCGTTCGGTTCACATCCGAGAGGTCACAGGTTCGAATCCTGTATTGCCCATTTGAAAACAGAAGGGCATGGAGTGCATGCTTAAAATATATATTAAAAAGATGGAATATTGTTTAAGCTTCAAATATTTTAAGAAGTTTTTATAAAACCTGAAAATGCGCCTGTGAAAACGGGTGCATTTTTTGTTTCTATAAGGTGGAGACGGTCATGCAAAAAGATATTGAACTTCTCTTAAAAATGCAGGAAATCGATTACTTTATCGGCGAACTCGAACGCTCCAAGGATTATATCCCGGATATGATCGAGAACCTGAAGAAAGAGATCGACGAATGCTTTGAATCTTCACAAAATTACGGCGAACGCCTGACCGAAGCCAGGAAAGAGATGAAAAATATCGAGCTCGAGGTGCAGAGCAACAAGGATGCACTCGACAAATATCAGCGGCAGATGCTAACGATTAAGACCAATAAGGAATATGATGCTTTGGTCAAGGAAATCGATGAGTGCAAGGAGACGATTTCCTCAGGGGAAGACAAGATACTGATGCTGATGGGGGAGATCGAGGAATTGGAAAACAAGGTCCAGGAGTTCGAGGGCAAATGTGATGATGTGAAGGAAGAGAATGATGCCCAGCTCGAGACCTTGCAGGAGCAGATTGACTCGGTCGAGGAAAAGCGCCAGGTTAAAGAGGATGAGCGCAAGAACCTGCAGGTGCGGATACCGCGTAATGTCATGAATGTCTACGAACGTATTCGCAAGGGCCGCGGCGGTATGGCGGTGGTCAGCGTGAAGAAGCGCGCCTGCGGAGCATGCTTCAAACAGCTCGAACCCAAACTGATTCAGGAGATCAAGAAGGGCGAGCGCTTGATTACATGCGATTCCTGCGGGAGGATTCTGGTCTGGACCGGAGAAAATGGGGATTAGGCAATTGATTTGAAACGGGTGTTTGTCAGAGTGACCCAATCTTCAGATTGGGGAGAGGCTAATCGCCAATGCATGTCATCCCAAGCTAAAGCTTGGGGCACCCGGTTATTATAAATTGTCAAATCTCAGAGAGATTTGACCTACGAGAGATAAAGGGAAGATGGAAGATAAGATTATCGGGACAGCGTTAACATTTGATGATATTCTTTTAGTGCCGGGGCATAGCAATGTGCTGCCGCGTGAGACGGATGTGAGCACTCGTCTGGTGCGCGATATTACGTTGAATATACCGGTGGTGGCTTCGGCAATGGATACGGTTTGTGAGGCGGAACTTGCTATCGCACTCGCCCGTCAGGGCGGGCTGGGCTTTATCCACAAGAATATGTCGCCCGAGCATCAGGCGGCCGAGGTGGATAAAGTGAAACGCTCCGAATCGGGTATGATCGTTAATCCGATTACACTTCCCCCGGATGAAGTGATTGGCAAGGCGCTGGAGTTCATGGAGCGCTTTTCGATTTCAGGAATTCCGATTACCGAGAACAATAAGCTGGTGGGAATAATCACCAACCGTGACCTGAGGTTTCATCGCAACCTGAACCTGAAGATTTCAGAAGTGATGACCAAAGACGACCTGATCACGGTGCCGCCGGAAACCGATATAGAGGAGGCCAAGGACCTTCTGCATGAAAATCGAATCGAGAAGCTTCCGATAGTCGATGAGGACGGTTACCTCAAGGGCATGATTACGGTCAAGGATATCATGAAGAAGATCATGTATCCGAATGCCTGTAAGGACGAGAAGGGACGTCTTCGTGTAGGCGCGGCAATCGGCGTATCCGAGGATCTCACAGAGCGTGCACAGCTTCTGGTCGACGCCGATGTTGATGTGCTGGTGATCGATTCCTCGCATGGGCATCATCAGGGCGTGCTTGATGCTGTTACGAAAGTTAAGAAGAGCTTCCCGGAGGTTCCGCTTGTGGCGGGTAATGTTGCTATGGAAGCCGGTGCCGAAGCATTGATAAAGGCCGGCGCTGAATGTGTGAAAGTCGGTATCGGTCCCGGATCGATCTGCACCACACGTGTGGTAACAGGCGCGGGAGTACCCCAGGCGACTGCGATTATGAACTGCTACAAGGCCTGCGCAAAGCACGATATTCCGCTTATAGCCGACGGAGGTATTAAGTATTCCGGTGATGTTGCCAAAGCGATTGCCTGCGGGGCGGATTCTGTGATGATCGGTTCGCTCTTTGCAGGGACAAGGGAGTCGCCGGGCGAGATCGTGCTGTACGACGGCCGTTCATATAAAGTTTACCGCGGTATGGGTTCGATCGAGGCGATGCGCAAGGGTTCGGGCGACAGGTATTTCCAGCATGACGAGGATATCAAAAAGCTGGTTCCCGAGGGTATCGAAGGACGTGTGCCGTACAAAGGCGAGCTGGCGGAGACTGTTTATCAACTCATCGGCGGGCTTCGTGCCGGTATGGGGGTATGCGGTACCGGGACGATTGCCGATCTTAAGCGTGACGCCAGGTTCGTACAGATTACCAATGCCTCGCTTTTCGAGTCACATCCCCACGACGTGCAGATCACCAAGGAAGCGCCCAATTACCGGGCGCGGATGTAGAGATATAGATTTTCGCGGCGAACCGGGATGTTCGCTGCGCACGATAGAATTATAATATGGGTGGCACGCCCAAATTAATTTGGGCGTGTTTTTGGGTTTAGCAATCTATATAGCAGGATGACCGTATTAGACCTACATTTTCATGTGGGGTACCGTAGGTGATATTGAACGCAGACTCACTATTCTTCGTCAGGATAATTAGACACTATTAGCGTTTGCAGAAGCAAGCTGTCACTGTTATGATTAGTTGGAGCAGGCTTTGCTAAGATTTGTATTTTGGGGAGGTATTTTATGAAATTAAGGATATGGTTTGTTAGCATTTTGATACTAAGCATGAATATAAAGGCATTTGATTTGCCGGAAGGAATAAAGCATGAGTTGGGATCTTATGATCCACATCAACGAGTAGAACTGATAAGCGATGAATCGGGAAATTTGCATTTGTTCTTCAAAGGTGATTATAGGACATATGATAGGTTCGGGCAGATTGTCGGGGCAGGAACGGATTTCAGGTACTCCGTATATTCCCCGCCAAATTATGAAAGAACTTATCATTATGATGATTTTGAGGCTGGTTTTCTTTCTGGATTAGGTATGGCAGTAAGTCCCAAAGGATATGCATATTGTACTTATGGCCATGATCAATGGAAAATATCGACGTTTCACAGCAAACGGCTGCTATTTGAGGAGGAATTAGGATTTAATCCCGATGTTTACTATTCATGCGTACTCCCCGACAATAGTTATATAATTCCCTCATCTGGTAAAAGCCTTGGCAGTATCCTGTGTAAAGAGAATTCATTTATGAAATTCAATCCAAGCGGCATCATACAATGTATCGGATCAGAAGAAAGATTTTATGACCAGTTAGGGGAAACTCCTTTCGGTATATGGAATCCCAGAAGCATTGCGCTTGATGATAAAACAATTCTTTATTTTGGGAATTCGGCATCAAGGCATAAAGATAGTATTCATATATTTGATAATACCGGATATTATCGAGTGGGTTTAATCATATATGATTTGGAAAAGGAGTTAGTGGTAAACTTTCGTGATTATGATCTTTATAATACTCCGAATTTGGTGAAATTTGATAATTATTTTTATTATCCGCATGCAATAGTGAATGAAAGCGGTGAGATAATTATACTATCAAAGTATAAAGATAAGGACGGAAACATTAGTTCTTGCTTTTTGGCCATTGATCGGGAGCTTAATCTCATTGAATCGGATGCAATTGTCTTTAAGGAAGCGGAGCAAGATTTTCCGCTAAATGACAAATCGATTGATGGTCAGTTTTTTGTTTACAAATATGAGAGATGGGAGAATAATACCGTAGGTAAATTTCTGAGATATTTCTGCATTCAGGATACCATTTTTTGGTCCGAATCAGAACCGATAGTATGTGATATCTGCAAAGAACATAAAAAGCAACAAGAGAAATTCAGGGAAGTAATTAAGAAGCAGGAGTAATGTTTGATATAGACAGGCAGGCAGAATCGCTGCGCGTCACTGCGTTTGACCTCGGATTCTGCCCTAGCCGAAAAATCAACCTGCCCAAAGCGAGTTTGGGCAGGCCACCCGTATTTTAGTCAAGCCACTACAAAGCCGTTGAAACGTCTTTTTCGGGGCTTGACCTACGATCATTCAGATAGTGTTTTTCACGAAAAAATGGCGGTTTTAATGCGAAAACATCTATTGACAAGTCAGGGGTGATTTATTAAATTCCCGCACAATTTTTGGTGGAATTGAAAAACCAGGAGTTAGTCTCGTGAAAGAATACAATATTGATCAATTGCGCAATATCGGACTGGTCGGCCATGGTACCTCCGGAAAGACAACATTCGCTGAAGCTCTGTTGAATATCGGCGGCATAACCAGCCGTGTGGGAAAAGTCGAAGAAGGTAATACTGTTTCGGATTACACGGAAGAGGAGATTAACCGCAAAATCTCGATTTCAGCCACCGCCCTTAATATCGAATACAAGGGAAACAAATTCAATCTGATAGATATGCCCGGCTATGCCGATTTTATCGGCGAAGTCGTGGGCGGACTGCGTGTTGCGGATGTGGCCGCGATACTTTTCGATGCCACCGGCGGGGTTGAGGTCGGCACCGAGATGGCCTTCCGTTACGCGGATAAATACAGCACACCCAGATGTTTTATCATAAATAAGATAGAGAAAGAGCATGCCGAGTTCGGATCCAAGGTGCAGATACTTCAGGATCATTTCGGCATCCATGTCATCCCGGTCCAGCTCCCGATCGGAGAGGGACTGAATTTCAAGGGCATAGTCGACCTGATTAAGATGAAAGCCTTCAGCTTCGATGACAGCGGCAAGGCCTCGGCTATGGATATTCCCGATGATATGAAAGCTGCGGCTCAGGAGGCTCATGACAAGCTGATCGAAAATATCGCCGAATCGGATGACGCTCTTCTGGAGAAATTCTTCGATGCCGGAGAACTTTCGCCCGAGGAGATTCAGTCCGGACTTAAGAAGGGAATCAGTGAACAGAATATTTATCCGGTTTTCGCGGTCTCATCGCTGACTCTTGCGGGCGCAACGACATTTCTGGATTTCGCCCAGGAATACTTCCCCTCACCCGCCGATTTCGGCGAGGTCAAGGGTGTGAAGCCTGATTCAGAGGAGGAAATCAGCCGCCCGCTCTCGGAGGGCGCCCCCCCGGTTATCTTTGTATTTAAGACCGTTTCCGAGTCGCATGTGGGTGAACTGGCTTATTTCCGTGTGTTTACCGGCTCGGTCAAGCAGGGGGATGAGCTTTACAATGCCACCCTGGAGGATACGGAGAAGGTCGCCCAAATATATAATGTTAATGGCAAGAATCGTAAGGAAGTGACCAAGGTCGGTCCAGGGGATATGGGTGCATTCGTCAAACTGCGTAAAACCCATACCGGCGATACATTGACCGCCAAAAACGATCCCCTGATGATACCCAAGCTTGAGTTCCCCGAGCCTGTGGTTGATGTAGCTATTACGCCTATCAGCAAGGGCGACGAGGAGAAGATTTCCGGCGGTCTGGGCAAGCTTCATGAAGAGGATCCGACCTTCGTGATGAAAGTCGATCCGGAGTTGAAGCAGACACTGCTTTTTGCACAGGGCGAGCTGCAAATGGATATCATCTTAAATAAGCTCAAGAAACGTTTTGGCGTTGAAGTCGCCACGGAGAAGCCCCGGATACCGTATCGGGAAACCATCAAGGGCAAGGCCGAGGTACAGTATAAATACAAAAAGCAGACCGGCGGCAAGGGACAGTACGGCGATGTTCATATTCGTACCGCCCCGCTTCCAAGGGGAGAGGAATTCGAGTTTGTAAACGCGATTTCGGGCGGCGTGATACCCTCGAAATTTATACCTTCCGTTGAGAAGGGAATTGTCGAGACCATGACCGAGGGTTCATTGGCAGGTTATCAGGTGGTTGATTTGAAGGTTGAGCTGTTTTACGGCTCGTACCATACGGTCGATTCCTCGGATATGGCCTTCAAAATTGCCGGTTCAATGGCTTTTAAGGATGCTTTCATGAAATCCAGCCCGGTGCTTTTAGAGCCGATTTATAATCTGGAAGTTATTGTGCCTGATGATTATACGGGTGATATTATGGGTGATGTTTCCTCCCGCAGGGGCAAGATTCTGGGTATGGAGCCGGAAGGCCCAAACCAGAGGATCAAAGCCCAGGTGCCGTTGGCAGAGCTATATAAATATTCCACCAGCGTACGTTCTATGACCCAGGGACGCGGTGTATTTTCCAGGAGTTTCTCGCACTATGAAGAGGTTCCGCGGGAAATTCAGGAGAAAATAGTGGAAGAAGCCAAAAGGGAAAAGGAACAATCTTAAGCGATTTCCGTAATAAAAAAGTCAAAAGTTTTTGTTGAAATCGTTTTAGACCGGAAGTAGATTTTCGCAAATAAGGCTGTGTAGAATATAAAGTTAGATAGAACAGAGTAAACCGACTGCTTTGAGGAAAAAGAGGGAGGTGATGAGGGAGCTATATACTGCTACAAATTTTGAATTCAAGATAATATTTTCACAAGAAATTAAGAAAAACGTATACAAAAAGTTGCTTTACAGCAAGGAGGCAAAAAATGAAGAAGGTATTGATCTTCGCAGCGATCTTTATGTTCGGCGCTTTCTCGATGGTTAGCGCACAGGCTGATCTTCAGGGCATGTTCAACGTTTCACCGTTCGGCGGTCTGGGACTGCCGATGGGCGATATGTCCGCTGATGATACAGATGATGCTTTGAATCGTGCCATGGGCTTTAAGTTCGGCGTGATGGCCGAGTATTTCTTCACCCCAAATATCGGCGTTGGCGTGGATTTCCTGTATGCCATATTCGGCAATGATTATGAGGACGAACTAGTTGATGACTTTGGCGATGACAAGCTTCATACCATGAATATTGGCGTACATGGAAAATATGTTTTCATGATGGAAGGTATGCTGCGTCCGTATGTAACCGCCGGTGCAGGAATGACCATGAATAAGGTTAAGGATGTAATATTTGAAACTGGTGGAGAAGAAGGCGAAGTGAAGCTGGATAGCAAGATCTTTATCGCTGGCGGCGTTGGCGCTATGTACTGGGTTTCCGAGATGATCTCGGTCTTTGGTGAAGTTGGAATTGACTATCTAATGACTGACGGCGCCGGCCTCGAATTTGAAGGTGAAGAGGTTGCAGGCGAAATCGGAACCAACTACTATTTCCTTGACTTCAAGGTTGGTATCAATATCTGGTTCGGCGGAATGGAATAATATCCGAATAAGATATATCTCTTTTTAAGCCCCGCTTTATGCGGGGTTTTTTTTACCCAAAAAATGATTCACCTGAAATTTTCCGCGATTTATTTTGACCGGAACATTTAATTTCATAAAGTGCCCTAATGCCCCACTATGACTTTTCGTTGTAAGCTGTATATGAAAAAAAGCACTAATTCCAATATTATATAGTCGTTCATCTATTTTTTTATTGACAGAACAGTGTGTCGATCATAGTATGGTTTATCACATAGATATGGCAGCACATAAGGCAAGCCATATATGGCAGAGGCAAAAGTATAATTGAGTAAAAAGAATTATACTCACATCTGAAGTTAGCATCAACAGGTACTGCAGTGGACGACGGCATTGCTTTAGCAGACAGGACAACTCTCAAGAAAGATTTATCGATGACCCAAACTCAAGGAGGGAATTTTGAAAAAACTAGGTGTTATGCTGGCTGTGATGGTCTTTTGCCTTTCATCTATTGCACCAGCTCAGGAAACTGATTTGTCGGGCCTGTTTGATGTTTCGGTATTCGGAGCCCTGGATATTCCAACCGGCGTCACCCAGGCTGATTTAACAGATGGCGGTTTGTACAGGAAAACGGGATTCGGCTTTGGCGCGGCGGGAGAGTATTTCTTCACGACCAACGTCGGGGCCGGTTTGGATTTCATGTACAATACTTTTTCGGCCAAGGACGTGATGAGCGTTGAAATGAATGACAAGTTCACCGCTATCATGATTGGCGCACATCTTAAAGCCGGTTACCCGTTGGAGGGAGGGATAATACCATATGCCTCGGCAGGGGGAGGAGTGGCATTAACCGAGTGGAAAGATGTACTCTCGGAGGTTGGTCCTGATGAGGTGACGATTGATATCGACCCCGCATTTTACATCAATGGCAATCTGGGCGTCATGTATTTCGTCTCTCCGATGATTTCGGTCTTCGGTGAAGCGAGCGGGTATTACCTGATGACAGAAAACACCTCAACAGAAGCTGAATATGAGGGCGATGGTTTCTCCGGTGAGTTCGGAGTGAATTTGAAATGGCTTGCATTTAAGGCCGGAATAAATATTTGGTTTGGGATGGCAGAGTAGGAACAGGTCGAATGACATCCTGGATTGGAAGCCCTATCGTTTGATGGGGCTTTTTTTGTGTTTGAAAGGGATCGTTTGGAGGTTTTGCCTGTTGCAGTCTTATAAAAGGATGGGAGTTTTTATGAGATTAAGAATTGCTATTGCGCTTCTTTTGAATTTCTCACTTATAATCTGTTCCACATCATACAGTGAAAGTATGCGCGGAAGCATAGTTGTCTCGCCGTATGCAGGCGCCGGCATTCCGGTCAGCGATTTTGCCGATGATGATCCGGATAATCCGGATGGGCTCTATCGTCAGCCGGGAATTAAATTCGGTGCAGCGGCTGAGTATTTTCTGGGGCCGCGTTTATCGCTGGGTGTAAGTTTCATGTATGCTATCTTTGGCGCGAAGGAGGTCGAGGGATTCGAGACCGGCGGCGATCTGAAAACATTGATGGTAGGTTTGCAGGGAAGATATCTTTATGAGAGGTTTACGCGGGTAAAGCCATATGCTTTTATGGGATTCGGACTGGCCACAAACAGCATCAGCGACGGCAGGTTCAGATTCGATACCGATATCGGCGATTATGAGCTGGATACCAAGTTTTATATTAACGGCGGAATGGGATTGCAGTATCATCTGAGGCCGTCGATTTCGTTATTTTTCGAGGGAGGGCTGGATATTCTGCTGACCCGGGATGCGCAGATCAATATTGACGGAGAGCCCGTGCGTGATCCGAATACGGATGAGCCCCTCGAAATCGGATCCAATTACTATTTTATCGATTTCAGGGCCGGGGTTAATTTCTGGTTTGGCAGGGATGAATAGTATGATTTACCCGGCATAATTATAATGGATTCAGGCCGCCCGGATTAATGCGAACATTTTGAGTTTACTCATGTTGTTATAATTAAGCAATGGCGGTCTGTTTGGTTGCAGCAGATTTGCAAAATCTTTTGGCTTAAAAAGGGAGAGCGTTTATCCTTTCGCAGACAGGAAAATCTCAATACATGTTCATTAAATTCTACTGCGGATTTAAACCGGGTATGCAGTGTTCTTGTGCCTGATATCTTTTTGAGGAGGTGATCGATTGCGGCTTATATACCGGGGCTTTTCTATTTTGGAAATTAAAGGACTAAAGTAGTATAAAAGGAGGATTAAGTGAAAAAGGTATTAATTGCTACAGGAATTCTTTTGATTTTATCGTTCTGCTCTGTCTATGGCCTTGATCTCGAGAAGAGAGTGATGGCAGGGGTGTTTGTTGATTACGGCTTCGGCTTCGGGGACTCGTTCGAGGAATATTCGTTCAGCGATCCTGATGTCGGCACGATTACAGTCGATCCAACCCTGGGTTTTTCCTTTGGCGGGCAGGTTACCTACGGCCTGACGGAAAATATTGCGCTGTCCGGTATGGTTGACTGGATACAGTGGAAGCTGGACATAAGTGAGGACTATGAAGATTTTGAGGACCTGGAAAACGAAAGTGTAATCGCGATTAATTTCAATGGCATGTATCTATTCCAGATGGAATCGATGGTGACGCCGTTTGTTGAAGCTGGTCCCGGTTATTACATTTTCTCAGCGGATAACGCCGATAGCAAATTCGGCATAAATGGCGGAGGGGGCATCATCTACATGTTCCAGGAACAAATCGGTGTCGAGCTGGGCGCACGCGGCCATGTGATCTTCACCGAGGACAACAGCACGACGCTGGTTGATCTCAGGGTCGGCCTTAAATATTTGTTTGGAAGAGAATAGCAAGAACGATGTAAGTTATGAAAACTTCCGATTAAAGAAATGAGTGCAGGGTCACAATCCCGAT
>WJIM01000038.1 GCA_014730285.1 Candidatus Zixiibacteriota bacterium | reverse complement strand
GGAGGAAATATGTCATTCAAAAAAATACTGATGATCCTTGCAATAGTCATGTTTTGTGCAGGTCAGCTTCAGGCTGATGTAGGCGATGTTATACGGTCTTTTCAAACACCCGATGATTTCCCCACAGGACTCACATACGACGGCAAATATCTCTGGAATACCGACCGCAAAACCGATATGCTCTACAAAATCGATCCCAAATCCGGGGAAATCTTGAGCACTCTGCCCTCTCCCGGCTATCAACCCGAGGATCTGGCGTATGACGGCAAGTATATCTGGTGCCTCGACAAAGAGGAGAATATGATTCACCAGCTCGATCCAAAAACCGGTATCAATGTCAAGACTATCTGGGCGCCATGCGAACGTCCCCGCGGCATGACCTTCGACGGCAAACATCTCTGGCTCTCCGATATCCGCGGTGACGAGCTTCTGCAGATTTCCACCGAAGACGGCACCACAATCGAATCGCATAAAGCGCCGTCCGGCAATGTTCACGGCCTGACATTCGATGGCAAGTATCTCTGGGCATCGGACAGGATCGCCAATAAGATATATCTGATCGAGCCTGAGACCGGATACGTTATTTTCTACTTTGAATCTCCGGGCGAATTCCCGCGCGGGCTGGCATTTGACGGCAAAAATCTCTGGAATTGCGACTATCAGTCCGATTCGATCTATTCCATCAAGATTAAAGACGATAATCTTTACAAGACCTGGGATGAAAAGCATCAGGTCCTGCATTATACCGAGCAGGTGCGCAATTACGGCCCGGGCGAAATCCTTGATTTGGAAGTATATATGGCTGTCCCGCATCAACGCGACAACCAGAAAATCGTGGGCGAAATTCAATACAATCCTCAGCCGACCGAATTCCGAAACGATCAGTGGGGCCAGAAAGTAGCTGTCTGGCATTATGATACGCTAAAGGCCGGGCAGACTGTGGAACCTACCATGTCGACCGAATGCAAGCTCTATTTTATTACATATTTCGTGTATCCGGAGGATGTTGGCACGCTTGAGGATATCCCAACCGAAATCAAAGAGAAATACCTTGTAAATGACACCAAATTCGGCATGGATGACGATTTCATGCAGAAAACAGTTAATCAGGCGGTCGGTGATGAGACCAACCCGTACTGGATAGCCCGAAATATCTACCAGCATATTATGGATAATATGTTTTACGAGCTGGCGGGGGGATGGAATATCGCTCCGACCGTGCTCAAACGAGGCTCCGGCTCCTGTTCGGAATATTCTTTCGTATTCATATCCCTCTGTCGTGCAGCCGGTATCCCGGCCCGCTATGTCGGTTCGGTGGCGGTACGGGGCGATGATGCCTCCACCGATGATGTCTTCCATCGCTGGTGCGAAATTTACCTCCCGGATATCGGATGGTTCCCGGTCGATCCGTCGGGCGGGGATCAGGAATGGCCCTCACGTCAGGCGGCCTATTTCGGCACCCTGCAAAACCGCTTTTTGATCACAACCGAAGGCGGCGGCGGCTCAGAATATCTGGAATGGGGATACAATTCCAACGAGAAGTGGAAATCGAAGGGTAAAGTCAAAATCCATACGGAGCATTTCGGCGAATGGTCTCCCGCTCCGGAAACATCAAAAAGCGCCTCGAAATAGGCGAATTTGACGAAAAAATCGAACTAATTTTGCTGGAAAATGTTCTTTATCTTGACCTGATTGAATCTGGAGGGTAGATTAATAATAAAGACATAGATTGTCCGTATTGAAAAAATATTTCTGATTTAACTTGTTATTCTGTAGGTCGATACTAATAAAAAGCGCATTAACACAGAATAACATAGGAGATATCTAAATGCTATATTTGGTAACTGGCGGAGCCGGCTTTATAGGTTCGAATATCATTGCTGAACTTCTCAGACAGAATAAAAAAGTACGTGTAATAGATAATTTTTCCACCGGACGCAGAGAGAATCTGGCGCCCCTGGCCAATCGAATCGAGCTTGTCGACGGCGATATTCGCGAATACTGGACGGTCATGGATGCTATGGAGGGCGTCGATTACGTCCTTCATCAGGCAGCCCTGCCGTCGGTTATACGATCCGTAAGAGCGCCCTTGACCGCAAACGAAGTTAATGTTACCGGGACGCTTAATCTTCTGGAGGCATCCCGCAAAGCAGGGGTCAAAAAATTCGTATACGCTTCATCATCATCGGTATACGGCGAATCCGAGACACTCCCCAAAACAGAGGATATGAAACCGGCGCCTTTGTCACCCTATGCCAACAACAAACTTACCGGTGAGCATTACTGCATGATTTATAATCGGCTATATGATCTGCCTACTGTATGTCTGCGGTATTTCAATGTCTTCGGTCCTAATCAGGATCCGTCAAGCCAGTACTCGGCGGTTATTCCCAAGTTTATCTTTGCGCTTCTCTCGGGTGTTCAGCCGACTATTTTCGGTGACGGCCAGCAGTCGCGTGATTTTACCTATATAGCGAATACAGTCTATGCCAACCTTCTGGCGGCCGAGAAGGATGATGTGCGCGGGGAAATATTCAATATAGCCTGCGGTGAGCGCTATACTCTACTGAAGCTTTTGGAAGAATTGAATGGTATTATCGGTACTAATATAGAGCCCTCCTTCACCAAGGAGCGTCCCGGCGATATCAAGCATTCGCTGGCAGATGTATCCCGGGCTCAGGAAATTCTCGGTTATAAGACCCTGACCAGTTTCAGGGAGGGGCTGGAAGAAACTGTCGCTCATTTCAAAGAGCAGATGGAATCAAAAATACTTACTGCTAAAAACGAGTAATTAATGGCAACTCAGGAAATTTCCGCACCCAAACAGCCGTATATCGATAAGAGAATCTGGATAATTCTGGGGCTGGTTCTAATCGTATACCTCCCGGTTTTAATCGACCTGGTTACAGACTGGTATATGGATGATAACTATTCCCACGGTTTCCTGATTCTTCCTGTGGCAGTCTGGCTTATCTGGCGCAAGCGCAAAGAACTGGCGGAAACTCCCACCAAGCGAAATAACCTCGGGCTGATATTCATCCTGGGCTCGCTGCTGCTTTTAATTGCCGGCACTGCCGGTGCGGAATATTTCACCGCACGAGTGTCGTTCGTGGCATTATTGTTTTCACTGTCGCTTTATATGTTCGGATGGCTCTTCACGAAGAAGATCTGGTTCGCGTTTTTCTTCATGCTGTTTATGATTCCGATTCCCTATGTCATATATTATTCGCTGACCTTTCCGATGCAGCTTTTCGCCTCAAAGATTTCGACAAATATCCTGAATGCTATCGACCTGCCCCTGATACGGCAGGGAAATATAATTCATATTCCCAACTATTCCATGGAAGTGGCCGAGGCCTGCAGCGGAATCAGGTCGCTTTTTTCACTGCTGGCGCTGGGAGCGCTTTATGCCTATTTTTCCCAGCCCAATAAGGTCAAAGCGGTTATTTTATTTCTGTCAACAATACCGATTGCAATCGCCGGAAATGTCTTCCGTATCACGGTGACCGCGCTGGGCGCCCATATGATCTCAACCGAGTTCGCCGAGGGCACACTGCATGAGATTTCCGGTCTGATAGTGTTCGTATTTTCGTTAATACTTTTGGTAATATTCGGAGCTATTTTGAAATGGAAAAAGCCAGAATTCAAGCGTCCGGTCTCGGGCTGATCTTAGTCCTGCTCCTGGTAAGCGGGGCATTGGCCTACACTCTTCGCTACATGAAGGTCGAACCCGACCGTATGGCCGAGTTCGAACGATTACCCATGGAAAAGGGCAAATGGGAAGCCGAGGAGATTCTTTTCTCTGAGATGACCTACGAAATCCTCAAGGCCACCAAGACCACAATGCGTGCCTACGATTCCGGCGAGGAATTAGTTCCGGTGCTGTTTGTCGGCTATTTCGAGGACCAGAAATATGGCTCGCAGATTCATTCACCGCGGCATTGCCTGCCCGGCTCGGGATGGGGCATAATGTCCCACCGTCAGGAAGAAATCGAGGTCAACGGCCGCACTCTGCCCATAAACCGTGTAATTATCGGCGCACGCGACAGCCGGCAATTGATGTATTACTGGTTCGAAACACGTTCCGGTACTATCACCAGTGAATTTGCCCTCAAGTTCAATCTGTTTTTAAATGCGCTCTTTATGAAACCTACTGATGCCGCCTTTGTGCGTTTGACTGTCAATATCCCGCAAAGCCAGCCGGAAAAAGCGGGCGAGGAGGTTCTTCATGATTTCCTCTCCGATTTCCTGACTCCCATAGAAAATAGCTTGCCTTTTGGCTCCAATTAAAAGATATTCAGGCTATGTTTCTCGCTTATCTGAAAGCGCTGCGCATAGAGCAATGGTCTAAGAACTTCGTTGTCTTCGCGGCCCTGATTTTCGCCCGTGAGTTTAGCAATACCGATCTTATAATTCAGGCAGTAATAGCCTTTATTCTATTCTGCCTGGCATCATCATCAATTTATCTGATTAACGATATCATCGATGTCGAACGCGACCGCAAACATCCCGAAAAATCCAAACGCCCGATTGCCTCGGGCAAAGTCAAAAAGGCCGATGCCGTAATTATATCGATTCTCTTTATGGTAATAGCATGTGCCGGCTCCATCTATTTTCTGAATACATACTTCTTCACGGCGGTTATCAGTTATCTGATACTGATGGTACTCTACTCATTCGTATTGAAGCAGATAGTGATTATCGATGTGATGACCATTGCTACCGGTTTCGTGCTGCGCGCTGTGGGCGGGGCGGTGGCAATCATGGTGGAGATTTCGCCCTGGCTGATTATCTGCACGATTCTTTTGGCTCTGTTTATCGGTTTTGGTAAAAGACGGCACGAGCTTACAATTCTGGAGGATTCCGCTGCCGGCCACAGGGGTATCCTGGAGCACTACAGCATCAGCCTTCTCGACCAGCTAATCTCGATAGTAACCGCCGCCACGATCATAGCCTATGCAATCTACACATTATTCGGAGATGTCTACGAAAAAATCGGCGTACGGCATCTGGAGCTGACCATACCGTTCGTAATCTACGGAATTTTCAGGTACCTGTACCTGATCCATCAAAAGGAAAGAGGCGGCACACCCACCAAAATATTATACACCGATTTGCCAATACTGATAACAGTGATTCTATGGATTGCCACTGTATTCCTGCTGATGTATACTTCCGGTTTATAGTATTTATTAATAGTTCTACTTTGAGAGAACATTTGCTAAAAGTCCACGTAATTTAATACATACCTCTCAATCCCGTGCCTGATGGATTAATCCAAAAGCAAATTATTCAAGGAATTTTTTCTTAATCGCATACCAAAAATATGCAAAAAAAGCGGGTTTTAAAAGTACGGGGTTTCCCGACTGCTAATCGGTTCCTTCCAACGGATGTCCGCCCGGCTCCTGCCCGGGCGGGCATCGTTTTATGTATTTTCTATTTCAAAACGATCTGTCAGCCCGATTAATATGTATCAAATCAAGGTGTTTTTGAAGCGGTTCGAGAAGCCTGGCAAGCGGAGGGGACATAGCAATGAAGAAATTTGAGGGTCCTTGCATGAAGCCGCAGTTATTCATGGCGCGGCGCCACGATTTATAGCTTTGATTAGTTACGATCAAATCAACATCCAGTGTTTTCAATATCTTTGTTGCTTGCTCGATTACGTATTCCTCGAATCCCGGCAGCGACAGACAATTGACAATCGAGCCAAGCTTCATACTGCCGTAGGAATCATGATCTTTTAACTGCACTGAAAGCAAAACAGCCCATCCGACATTATTCTTGCCGAATGAAACCCTGAGCCGGATAAAGCGCTCATCGCTGGAAGGATAAAGAGTATTCAGCAAATTGCTATCGCGTACAGCTGACATGATATATCCGTTGCGGCTTACCTCCCAGAGATCATCAGCCCACTGCCCGAAAGCATCCACCATCTCCGAGTTCGAATCCTCTGTCCTGAGAGTCTTTCTATATTTAAACAGATTAAGGATCTTCAATCCCAGCCAGCCAAGTCCGCTCAATGCCGCTAAATCCAACCCTGTTTTTTTGAAAATATTATCTCTGAGATATGAAATATTGCGAAGAAATCCGAAAGCGTTTCTGATTTTAAAATAAAATGGTATCTCGAGCACAGGCCATCCAATTTCATGAAATAACTCAGGACCAAAATAACCCTTTCTTCGGATTCCCGAAACCAAAAGCATTGGCTCGCGCATGGCCAATTCCTCAATGAGCTGTTTTCCAACTCCCCTAAAAGAGCTGTCCACCAATTCCTCGCTGACAGGAGGCTGCATTAATGCCAGTCGTCCGTCTTTTTGATTTATTCTGTAATCCTGATACTTTAGAGTATAGCCGCCCCGAACATTACTTCCATCAAGAGCCAGAATATATTCCCGATCGATAATACCATTCCCAATCTCAGCAAATCGGCCGGATTCAAAATCCTCCGGGATTTTATGGGTCGAACCGCCTTTTTTCATACGATGATTAAAGGCCTTAACATCTTCTAAGCTTGCTTCATTATAGGGTATAATCTTCACATTCATCCGCCATCAGCACCTTCAGAGCATTACCTTTGTGCGCTAATTTAACACAAAAGAAGATATGGACAAGATAAATTGATGCGGCTTTAATATTAGTTAATTAGATGGATCGAAATGTAAATAGAAAACAGCTATTGAGACTTATGATAATCGAACTTATTCTGCCAGTCTCAAAGGCATTATCAGGCACAGGTAATCTTCCTTGCGGTCGGAAGCATATATAATACCTGCCGCCACCGGCGTGGAAAGCTCGAAGACAACTTCCTCGGATTCCATCTGCTTCATAACATCGATAACATAATTGGCGTTATAACCCAGCTCCAGACGCTCACCCTCATACTCGCATGGCAGAGTTTCTTTGGCTTCGCCGCCCAGATCGACATTGGTCGCAGACAGCTCCAGTTTATTCTTATCCATCATAAACCGTACCTGGTGTGTAAGCGAATTTGACAGAATCGAAACTCGTCTAACCGCGGCATGCAGTTCGTCGCGATTGACTATCATGCGCTTGTCGTTCTCGCTCGGAATAACCTGCTCATAATTCGGGTACGGTCCCTCTATCAGACGGGAAGATACTATTGTATTAGTATCTTCATCTTTCGGTATTGAAAATGTTATATTCTTCTCGCCAAAGACTACGCCTATTTCCACATCCCGGTCGCCAATCAGACGGGTCAGATAGTTCATAGCCTTGGGTGGAATAATCAGGTCATCGGTAAGACCGGAGAGCTTGGAGTTATTCACACGCATACGTGCCAGGCGATGGCCGTCGGTGGCAACCATTATCATCTTATCGCCCGAGGTCTGCCATAAAATCCCATTCAGAGCCGGACGGGTCTCATCCATGGATACCGCGAAATTCGTGCGTTTCACCATCAAGGCGATATCCTTACCGGTAATCTTTATCTCCTTTGCGGATTTGTACTCAGGCAGCCGCGGGAATTCATCCGGGGAAATCCCGGAAACCTTGTACGATCCTCTTTCCGCTTTCAGCTCAACTCTGTTATTCGCAACCGAAACCTCGATCTCGGATTGCGGCAGCTCCCGCACTATTTCATTGGTTGTCTTGGCGGGAATGGTAAACACGCCCTTCTTGGAAGGTTTCAGCTTCAATGTGGTCGAAACCGAGATATCCAGATCTGTTGCTGAAAATGTTATCCCATCGTCATCGGCATTTACGAGAATATTTCCAAGGATCGGCAGAGTCGTTTTGGATGGAATAGCATTTAAAACAATCTGAAGGACGTCCTCAAACTGGGATTTGGAAATCGTGAATTTCATCGATGACTCCTTAAAATCTTTTTCTATTTCTCACTCCGGGCTTGGTTTATCAACAGTATATCTATTTTAGAATATGATATATATTAAATATAGTAATACTAATAATACTGTTTAAACTGTTGAAAAATCCTTTTTCTATCCGGAATTGCATATAAGTATTAATCTTAGAATTTGTAAATATAAAATTTTTATGTTGAAAAATATTTATATAATGTTAACAGAGTCCCTTTTTTAAACAGCCGAAAACTTATTCACTTTTTGTGCCTATTTGCTAACATCAAATCTACACCCTTTACACATACAAAGAATTTATGATTGAATCTATCTGCAGCTTGAAATGCACGTCCTTTTTCATACGATCCGTAACAAGGTTGCAGGCATGAATAACCGTGGAATGATCCCTTCCACCGAACTTCGCCCCGATTGTCTTTAACGATGCCGAAGTCAGGGTTCGTGCCAGATACATGGCAATCTGCCGGGCCTGGACAACATCCTGTGTTTTCTTCTTGGCCCGCAGCATTTCCTCGGAAATCTTGTATATCTCGGCCACTTTCTTCTGGATTTGCTCGATCGTTAAAGGTTTCCTGTCGGTTTTAATAACATCCTTCAAAACATATTGAGCCAGATCTACTGTGATCTCCTTATTCTTGAGAGAGGCATAAGCACACAACCTGATAACACATCCCTCCAACTCCCTGATATTGGATTTAACCGATTCGGCGATAAAGGATATTACCTCGATAGGCAGGCAGATCTCGTCAAATTCACACTTTTTCTTCAAAATCGCTATTCTTGTCTCCAGGTTGGGAGGCTGAATATCGACTACCAAACCCCATGAAAACCGGGATAAAAGCCTCTCCTCCAGACCCTTTACCTCGTTGGGCGGACGGTCAGCGGTCAGGACAATCTGTTTGCCATTCTGATAAAGGGTATTGAACGTATGAAAGAACTGTTCCTGTGTCGATTCCTTGCCCGTAAAAAACTGTATATCATCGATCAGGAGGATATCGCAGTTTCTGTAGATGTTGGTAAAATTGGATATCGTGTGCTCGGAGATCGAATTGATGAAATCGTTGGTGAACTTCTCGGAAGTTACGTAAATAACCTTGGTATTGGGATCGGTATCGATACAGTAGTTGCCGATTGCCTGAATCAAATGCGTTTTACCAAGTCCCACACCGCCGTATATAAAGAGCGGATTGTACTGCGTCCTCCCGGGAGCCTCAGCCACCGCAAAACCGGCGGCATGAGCAAACTGATTGGAATCGCCGACTACGAAAGAATCAAAGTTGTATCTTCGATTAAGCGGAAATTTTCCGCTGTATGTTGCCACTTCCCTCGGTTCGATTTTACGGATTATACCTTTGTTTTCCTTTTGTGTTGGGAAAATATCGAACTGATTCGAGTTTTTCCCGGCGCGAATCATAAATTCGCAGTTTATAGGCCGTGAAGATACCTGAGCCAGCGCCTCATTAATATGTGATAAATAATGTTCACGTATCCAGTCGGCTGCAAAGCGATTTGGAACCCCCACTCTGATAGTTCCATTATTCTGGGAAATAGCAGCAGTTGGTTTGAGCCAGGTATAAAAGCTCTCACGGTTGATGCGTTTTGAAAGATATCCCAGAACGTCAGACCAAATTGCTTGTGGTTCAGAAGACATACACCATCCTTTTTACTTATCAACAATTGTGGAAAAAAGCAGGTTGTTTACTTACAGGAGGTTACAAGTTTTTAACAGCTCTTTTGTAGTATTTTATCCACAAATCTTCAGTTATCCCTCACTGAAATATGGCGAAAATAAGGCCCTAAATGAGTTTTCCACATCCTGTTAACACATTATCACTCAATGGCTTCCGAGGATTATGATATCACTTTGAGGCGGCCTTGTCAAGCTCTTTTAAGATTAATTATGCGCTATTTTAAATCGGTGTTTTTTAGGCAATTAGGCTGCGCCGGAGCGATTATTTTTGACGCAGCCATTTAAACTAATTTTCTAATTTCAGATAAGCTTGCACAATAGCAGCTTACAGCGCATACTAACCTTCAAGAATTTTCACCAGCTTTTTAGCGCTCTCGCGGTAAATATCGGCAGCAGGGCTCTTGTTATCGTTCCAGACCAGCGGAGTGCCCTCGTCCGAGCATTCGCGGATTGTCTTATCGAGCGGAATCTCGCCCAGAAGCTCGGCATTAAGAAGCTTGGCCAGTCTCTCACCGCCACCGGAACCGAAGATATGCTCCTTGCCGCCGTCAGGCATCTGGAAATAGGACATATTTTCAATAACGCCCAGAACCTTCAACTCCACCTTATCGGCCATCCTGCCGACTCTGAGTGCGACATTGGCCGCAGCTTTCTGGGGAGTGGTGACAACCAAAAGCTGCGATTTCTTGAATTTCTGGGCTATTGTAATGGTAACATCGCCGGTTCCCGGGGGAAGGTCGATCAGCATAAAGTCCAGATCATCCCAGTGAACATCGGTCATAAACTGCTGTACAGCCTTATGCAGCATAGGCCCGCGCCAGATTACCGGAGTATCCTCCTCCAGGAAAAGGCCCATGGAGATGATTTTTATCCCCTCACGCTCGGGCGGGATAATCATATTTTCGATAACTGTTGGTTGTCCCTGACAACCCATCATGCGGGGAATGGAAAAACCATAAACATCGGCATCCAAAACACCGACCTTATATCCCATATCGGCCAATGCGGCTGCCAGATTGGCAGTGACGGTTGATTTGCCGACCCCGCCTTTGCCGGAAGCTACGCAGACAATATTTTTTACGAAATCAGCACCGGTTTCCTCTTCCTTTTCACCGGATTGGTATTTGGATAGAAGTTCCTGGGTAAGTTTCTGGCGTTCCTCGTCAGTCATTGAACTGAAGGCAACCTCGGCCTCCTTAACACCGTCAAGCTCCTTCACCTTTTCCGTAACTTCATCGTTAATACGTGCTTTAAGAGGGCATCCGGGTATTGTAAGTTTGATATTCACCAGCACATTTTCGCCGTCTATTTTGATATTTTCAACCATGCCGAGGTCGGTTATGGGGCGGCCTATTTCCGGGTCATCGACTTCTTTCAGGATATTGAAGACTTGCTCTTTGGTAACCATGATTCCATCCTTCTATTAAAAGTTAGATCGATCTAAAATAATCAAACAGGGCATAATGCATAAAAAGGACTGAAAAGTCAAAAGGTATGTTATCGCTTTTCATTATTAATGAAAACAGGGAGGATTATATTCGGTTCCGATTAACGGCATGATTGAGCAGAATCCGACAAAAAGAAAACCCCGCTTTGAAGCGGGGCTAATCAGTCTGATTTATCGGCTGGTTCCTTAAAATACGCAGCAGGGATCGGGACCCATATAGAATATGTAATTCAGGATATAGACCAGGTCATTTAATTCCGGTACAGTCTCCGAACAATCCACATCGCCCCGTTCCACAGGATCGGGAGCGTTACCACCCTTGAATAGGTAAGCGGTCAGAAATACAGGATCGAGCAGGTTGATTTTGTCATCGCCGTTAATATCCCCGCAAATATATTCGGGAGCACATTTGAATATTACCCCGCCGGTCACATAATCCAGAAATCTGAAGGGCACCTCCTCGACCCCTTCGAGGCAGGCTTTGGGGGCGCCGCCGTAGCTGGGGGTACCTGTAATATCGCTTCCGTCAAAATCGACAACATAATCGGAGAACCATAATGTATCCTGTAAGGTATTTACGAATAGATTATCGAAGCAGTCCTCCCAGTAAAATCCGATCGGAGCGCTGGTGCATACGTATGATGAGTCCTCGGTTGCATTAAATATCAAGGTGGCGATTTTGCCGGGACCTTCGAAGCATTCAGCGGTCTGGCCGTTATCATAATATTCCGATACGGCTTTGATTTTGATGATATTATAGGGGCATCCCTCGCAGGCATGTTCGGAATACTCGAAATATTCCCAGTCGCAGGCTGTCAGGAGATCTCCCAGCCATGCATCGGTAAGTGATAGAGCGCTGGTATCATAATATATAGAAAGGGCAAACTCTCCGAATTCGAAATCTCCGCGGTTGAGGTCGACTGTAACAATAACCTCGTCACCCAGCTTGACCTCATCGACCTTATCGATTTCAATTACATTCCAACTGCGGGCGGAAAGGGATACGGTCATTGCCAGGCACAAAAACAGGGATAAGATGACCGGCATTTTGGATCTCATCATAACCTCCGATATTATTTTCTTTTCTAATTTAAGTTTCGGAATATTCCTCTGCAAATTGACAGGTTATATTCCGATCAAGCGCCTATTGTCCCCTGATCCTGCGGAATGGGTGCGTAATTCCCCAAAAAATGGGATAGTTGAGCAGGATATGTATTTAAGCCCAATAGGCAAGTAAATTTCTTCTCATTTAATATATCATTAATCGCATATTTGGCAACAGGAAAATAGAGCTGAAAACTGTGCTTTTTTTGCTCTTGGAGATGCGCTTTTTGCGCTAATGTGCTGCAAATTAACGGATTATTCATCAGGCTGTCTGAAGGGCGCCGTCCTTCTGCTGATCCAGAAGATCCGTGGTCTCTTCCTGCAGAAGGGCTTCCACCACTGAGATATCCCTGATATTGATTGGTATTATGAAATGCATGCGGAAATTCTGCCCCTTTTCCTGAGGCTTATCGACCCTTATAACAGTCGATTTTTTTACCTCCAGAAAATCATTTCTCCTTACGATTATTCTGAGTATTCCGAAAACCTGCTTTACCGCTGTGCTGAGATTCTTAATGCTTTTCATCTCATAGGACAGAATCAGCCTTTTTTTGACGGAGGTGACAATCGGCATGGTCATTTTTTGGCCCCTTTCCTGTTATTCAGATTCTTAGAGGAAGTGTCTTTCAGAAGCTTTTCCGGCACGCGCAAATCCAGAATGAATGAGGAAAGATTATTTTTTAGCGGAAGCGCCCCTATTATAATAAGTTCCTCCAGCGAGGATAAATCATTCTCATCACATCCCTTGATTATCATATGTCGAACCGTGTCGACAATATCCTTGAGATCGTCAAGGGATCCGACAAGATATCTTACCTTTTTGGCTCTTCCGTATTTTTCTAATACGGCGTTTTCCATAAGCGGGGTCTGAAAAAGTTTTAGGGTCCTTACTCTTTTTATTGATTATCGGCAGGATTCAGGGATCGGTTCAGTTAAATATGGAGTTTAGAAACATAAATGTGTTGATCTCAGCCGGATATCGATTGAGAGCTGCTTATTGCTGTTCCGATCAGAGACATATCATTGATTCGTCTTGGAATTGTGAAGCGCAGTATTATTCCGGGCATATCCCCCTCATCGTTATAACCCTCGATTTTGATATCCCGTTTGATCGTAAATGAGTCTTTATCGGTGCTGATGCTGCTCAGCATCTCGTTTATCTGCCTGGTCGCCAGATAAAGATCGTAGAAAGAGCCGACATGATAAGTCAGAATAGTGTTTTTGCCGGCAATTTTGATCTCCGGGCGGGGAACTTGCCGGACAATCTTTTCTTCTCTATTTTTTTCCATCTTTATTTTCCATCAGGCTTTCGGGCACCTTCAGATTCAGTATGAAGGATGATTTGCCCTGGGCTAATGGGATAGAACCGGGGATTATGCTGCGGGCCATATTTACCCTCTTATCTCTCTCTATATTGGAATTAATCATACCCCAAATCATACTGATAACGTCCCGCATATCATCTATTCCCGTAATCAGATATTTGAGATTTCTGCGATTCTCTTCAGACTCAATCTTTTGCTCTGCCATACCAACTAAAAACTTTTTTAGAGTTTACACTCTTCCCCTTTCATAAAATATCGGCATTTGTGAAGAGACAGTTTACATAAAATGGAATAAAGATATCGTTAATGGATAGAAAGCAACGGATTACGGCTACAGCTTCAAATAATCGGTAACGTCGATTTTGAATCCCTCAGGGATATATTCTCCCTTTTCGGGATTTAAGATGTATTTGCCGCTGTGGCCGTCTTTGCTGATTATTTCGAGCAGATCGCACATGCGGTCGACCTCTTCGAGGGCGTTGTAGATTCCGAATGAGGCTCGTACCGTGCCGGGGAGGTGGCTGCGGTCGCGCTGCTTTATTTCTTCTTCCAGTTTGCGGGCTTCTTCGGCCTTAACCTTGAGAATCTCCTTAACGTATGTATGGGCGCAAAAGCAGCCGTTTCTCACGCCGATTCCGCCCTCATAACTTAAAATGGCAGCCAGGAGCGCATGCGAAAGGCCGGCCATGTTGAAGGGCACAACTCCCAGACGGTTTTGGCTGTTGGCCGGATCGGTGTCGCCGTAGACTATCACCTTATCGATCTTTTGCAGGCGCCGCAGGAGATGCGCGGTCAATTCGGCCTCGTGTTCGATGATGTCATCCCAGCCGATGGCCTGGAACATACGGATGCTTTCGGTCAATGCCACAACGCCCACGATATCGGGCGTGCCTGCTTCTTCCTTATCCGGAAGATCTGCCCAATAAGCCTCTTCCAAAGTTACGATATCGACCACACCCCCGCCCACATCGGAAGGATCGCCGATTTCGAAGATATTTTTGCTGCCGACCAGGACTCCCACCCCGAACGGCGCATACATCTTATGAGCCGAAATCACCAGGTAATCGATATCATTGATACCGTTATTGTTCATCTGTATTGGACGATGCGGAGCTATCTGGGCCGCATCCACCAAAATTTCCGCTCCCGCTTCATGCACCATTTTAGCTATATCGTAGATTGGATTAACATATCCGGTAACATTGGAAGCTCCCGTAATAGCCACCAGCTTAACACGGCCGTTATAGAATTTCAGCTTGGCTTTCAAGTCCTCGATACTCAGCGTACCGTCTTCGTTCAGTCCGACATGATCGAAAAAGGCGCGGTTGCGCCAGGGTAGTTCGTTGGAATGATGCTCCATTAGCGATGTAAGGACTACATCATTGCGCTTGAACGGATACCGTCGAGCCAGCTTATTTAAGGCCTCGGTGGAATTTTTGGTAAATATAATAACATTTTTATCCAGATCGGCATTGATGAATTCGGCCACTATCTCGCGCCCTTTCTCATACACCCATGAGGATACCATCGACTTGAATCCGGTACCGCGGTGAACGTTGGAGTAAAATTCCAGATATTCGCCCACCTTGTCATAGATAAAATCGAAAGTGGGAGTCGAGGCGGCATTATCGAAGTTTACATACTGTACCTCACTGCCGTCCAGAAGCGGGACCTTTTTTTCGAGTCCGATCAAATGCTTGCGGACATTCTTTATATTGATACTGTCAAGATTTCTGCCCTTCTTTTCCACCAAAGTCTTTGCCATAGTCTCCTGCCTTATTCTATGTATTACAAACCGTAGAATCTAATATATTCTGACCGTTTGGGCAATGAAAATCGCAAGTGATTTTGTCCGGGATAGGAGAATGCAAAAAAGAAAGGCCGTCCTTTACGGACGGCCTTCCTTATAGTAGTATCGTAAAGTGTAGACTACTTCAGATTGAAGCCGATTGACACTCTATGGTTTTCACCAAAGACATCAGTGGCCTCAGTGATGTAGGCATAATCGATATGATACTGATTCATAATAGTGAGACCTGCACCGACGGTGAAGCTGCCATCATTGACACCGGCGCGGAAAGCGCCATAGTATTCATCGGCAAACATATAGGAATACTCACCGCCCATTCTGAATTTGATTTCAGAACGGTTCTGGATCTTTTCGATCTCAACCGGTACGGTGAAGTTTTCCATCGGAAATACCGCCATGCCGACACGGAAGACAGCGGGAACCTCGTCGCCGCCGTATTTGGTTCCGAGATCGCCGGCAAACAGGCCCAGGTGAGCGTATTCTGCAACTGCCCACTTGGCTGAAGCATCGAATCCTACTCCGGTTTCGGAGAAGTCATCATCAGTCTTCTGATAGAGAACTTTGAAATTGAAGCCCACAAAGAACTGATCCATCTGGTTTCCATAGCTGAACAGGAAGACATGTTCGTTCATATCAAATGTTCCAGTCTCGGAATTCTGTGTGCCGCGCTTAAAATCGGAGACTCCGGAATTGAGCCAGGAGAAACCGAGCGCGCCGAATTCAAATGGATAGGCGATGGAGGCATAGTTGTATTTTCTGTCAAAAGACATATTCGAGGCTATCATAGTTGACACGGACAGTCCCTCTAAATGTGCCAGAGCTGCAGGATTCCAGTACCCGGCAGTAGCATCGCTGGCTACCGCTGTATGAGCTCCGCCCATAGCCAGGGCACGGGCGCCGACGCCCATGCGTAACATCGTAAAGCCATGGTTGTCATCTGCCAAAGAAACCTGCGAGTAACCCAGCACACAGAAGAAAACTGTTAGCGTCACCAGCAGGAATTTTTTCGATATATTCCTCATTTTCTTCTTTCCTTTCAAAGAAAGGTTTAATCCGGAAGGCTCCAAAGGGAGCCCTCCGAATGTGTGAGTTACTACTTATCTACAACTGCTATCTTAACGACGGTAGAGTAGGTTCCTTCGCTTGCATTCGCGATAATGTGTGCGAAATAAGCGCCCTTCGCTACTCGGGTACCGTCCATTGTACTACCATTCCATGTGACCGACCCGTTGCTGCTCATAGTTGACCAGACCAGGTCGCCGCCGAAGTCGTAGATCTTGACTTCTGACGATCCGGTGAAGTCGTAACTGATTGTCAACAGTCCGTCGTCCTCCGGATCCCATGGGTTAAATGTCAGTGAAGCATCGACAATCACATTGGGATCGCCTGTGCCGAATGAGAATGTTGCCGAATTGCCGGCACCGTCATCGAGTACGATATCGACATCGACACCCGGGGTTACACAGTAATGGATGATTCCGGTATTTTCATTATATGAGTAAACACCTTCCTCTTCCTCGCCCGGAGCCACTCTCTCGATCGGCAGGCCGTCCTCGTAGATGGTGATATCGTCGGCTTCGATGCCGCCGCCGTCATCCATCACACGCAGTTTCACGCAGCCGTTCAGAGCTGCCGGCAACTGATTCTCTCCGACCATTGTCAGACTCGGCGCATCAACATCGATCGCCAGAATCTGAATGACCGGTGTCTGAGCGTTGCCGACACAGTCGTGAACACCATGATCGTCATGATAGTAATTATCATAATCATCGGATGCAATCGGATCTGCCTCGTTGTAGTCATCGGTTCTGTATCCGTCGTAAATCACCACAACTATCGCGCGCTCATCCTCGAGCTCGAAGGTAGTCGGAATGCTTACATAACCATCCTCACCAATCGTAATCTGACCGGGGAAGAATGTCTGCAGGAAGAAGAGCTCTTCCCACTGGTTCGGATTGAAGACGTTAGTGTCGGTAGTCCGGACAGCCATAACATCAACATGGATGCTGCTGGTGTCGACACCCGACATCTCATCCGTTACCCAGAACTCGATTGTCGGATTCTTGCTGACATAGCTGTTTTCGAAGACAACCTGCGGCGGAGCGCAGTCGACCATGATGTCGAAGGTCTCTTCTGTGTAAGCGCCCTGATTGTTCTTGACGCCTACGGTCAGAGTATGAGCGCCGCAAGTCAGCGGATCGAGGTCAACGTCGGGGCCGTCATAGTCATCTTCGTATGTGATGAATAAAAGGTTACTGATCTCATCGAAATCAATATCGATAAAGTCGGCTTCATCACCCTGCTCTACCAGATACATATCATCGAGCATGATATTCCAGGAATCGTTATCGATTTCCGAGAACCTGTCGACTACGCTGAGCTTGAATTCCGGTATAGTCGGATAGTAGCCGCAGTAGCTCTTGCCAAGCAGGTCGATCGTGACCGGGCCCTGAGGCAGATCTCTGTAGCTTACCACCGCATACAGACCGAACAGACATTCAGATGCGAACTCGACATAGTTGTCTTCGGTGTTGAATCCTTCCACGTAAGCCGGGAAGAGGATTCCATCGAATCTCCACTCGTTTTCGCTGGGATCCCACCAGGCCACAGCCATATCGCCGGGCTCTGATTCTTCGTCGGGATCATAAGGCAGTCTGATTACGCCGGGTACATTATCGTTGAAGCAGCAGTCATAGCCGTTCTGAGCGATTTCATCGAGACCGCTCTTATCGCCGTTCTCAGCTGCTTTGTCGAAATCATCATCACAGCCGATATACCAGGCATTGCCGTTCGGATTCGGAACCACTCTGAAGTGATCCTGATAGATTCCGGCTTCCGGTATCCAGCTTTCCATGATGATCGCCGACCACATGTAATTGACTGCATCTCCCATAACATTCAACTGAACCATGCTGTCCAGAGCCTGGACATAGCCGTTGGTTCCGAAGTCGGGATGTATTTCATGTGCTACGATTGCTGTATAATCGATTTCGACCGCATCTCCAGCTTCGTTCGGATGCGAGACGAAGAACATTGCTGTGCCATAGGGATAGATCTTACCCGAGGCATCGAATGAGCCATGGAACATTGTCTCATCCTGCTGATTCTGATCAACCGAGATCAACTGCGGATTTGCATCGGAGTAGACAGCCAGCACGACCGGAGCACCGTTTGGTGAAACAGCCCTGAGGATGCCATCGATGTTATCGCTGGAGTTGTTCTTCTTGATCAGAGCCGAGAGACCGTTGGTACCGAAGCTAACGATACCGTCTTCGTCCATAGTAAACTCGGCAGTCAGTACGTTCTCGTCGTCATAGTTACCTTCATCGTCGCCCGAGATTACTCTCAGGGTGTATTCCATGCCGGCTTCCGGTACCCAATCGGCCATCCAGATTCCGGTGGAACCCTGCTCGGTTCCGATACCGATACCGACCCATTCGTCGCCGTCCTGACGCTCGAACAGTACCGATTCGGCATCGCCTGACCAGTCAACGGCATACAGAGTGCCGCTCATGTAACCGGCTAAGGCTACGATCGGAGCGGTTGTATCGAACTTGCGCCAGTAAACCGGACCGGAGTTGGCCCAGTTGCCGGCGTTATCGAACGCCCTGGCGACAAAGTAATATGCCGTGCCTTCAGTCAGTCCGCTGATATCGAAGGTAGCCGAATGACTGCCTTCATCGGCAGGATCGACAAACAGAACTCTGACAACGTTGGCAGTCGCGGAATCCAGCAGGAAGAAAGCGACCTTGCTGATTCCGGAGTTGCCGCCTGAGAATTGATCATCGAAGAATGACGCCGTAACCGTAGCCTCATCATAATCGGTCAGATCAAGATAAGGATCGTTTGCATTTTCGACGTCCATTCCGTTGACATCGGTAATAACCGCTCTCGGATTGGTTCTGTCGAGCCAGACTGTGATCCAGTCGGAATATGATCCCATTCCGGCACAATTCTGCGCCCAGACTCTAATATGATAGTAGCCGTCTGAGAGCATACCTATATCCCACTCGGACTCCCACGGAGCGAAGTTATCGGTTCCGATGGTGCTCCAGCTCGAGCCGGTCTGCGGCTTGTACTGGAAGGTCATCTGGGTAGCCGTACCGGTAAGAACCTCGGCTGTGAAGACCTGCAGGTCGTTGATCACGGCCATGTCAGCCGGTCCGGTTAACTGAGCTGTCGGAGCGGTATTGGAAACAGTCACTGTTATGACTGCCGGATCTGACTGGTTGCCGGAGGCATCGGTGGAGATAGCGCCGAGCTCATAGTCGCCGTCATCAAGACCGATTGTGTTCCAGGAGACCATCAGGCTCGTATCGGTTGCTTCACCGATCTTGTTCCATTCGGTCTCGCCGGCAGGACGCCAGAAGTATTCGACTTTGTCAATATCGAATGCATTAACCGCCAGAACTCTCAACTCGACATCGTCTCCGCCCACGCAGTCGCCGTTAAACGGTCCGTTAAAGACCAGCTCGTTGGCGGTCGGATCGAGCAGATACATGGTGATGGAGTCGAGCGAGGTCTGACCGAAGCAGTCAGTGTATTCCATGGTCAGAGTACCCGAAATGAAGTCATCTGCCATGTTAGGATCGACAAGACCCAGGTCTACCGGGTTGAAGGTAACTTCAAACGGCATCGGGCCGTCGCTGGTACCCAGAGCGTTACCATCCCAGTAATAGGTCACGTAGTTCTCGCAGCAGGTATCGCCCATCGGCACAGGCCAGGTCCAGACAGTAATGTCGTTACCCAGCACCGCATAGGCTTCTCCAGCGCCTCCGAGCAGAGTCGAAGGTGTCTGGAAGTCCCACTTGACATCATCGCCGTCCATTGCCACTACCTTGCTGATAGCGCCCTGGACAGGAGAGTTGTCGACCATATAGAGAGCGTCCGAAGTGTTGTTCACAGCATCGAACTGATTATCGTCAAAAAGACCGTCGCCGTCGGCGTCATACATAACATTACCTGCGATGTCATAAGCGATGGCGCGGAATCTGTACCATCTGCCTTCAACCAGGCCAGAGGTACTAAAGTTATTGATTTTGTAAATACCTTCGGCAGTGGCCGGTGAGCCGACACCTATCCGATCATAGAACGGGAAGATATCCGGGCTGTCAGCCAGAGCATAGAAGAATACGATCGAGTCGATGTCTTCCTCTGTGGTATTTACAGTTGCAACCAGATCAACCGAGCCGTTCAATGTCGCCTCGTCACAGATTGTCATGACATCCGGGACGCTCAGCGTAATGTCGGGCATGGTTGCGTCAATAGTTGCCTTAACGAAAGGTGTTTCGTATGTATTGCCCTCGTCATCATAGAAGACAGCGGCCAGAGCAACCACTTCGCCGTCTGCATAAGCGCAGTTATCCCACTCAGCTCTCCAGGTGGAATCGCCGCTGTTCATTGATGTTACAACAGCGTACGGGGTGGTCCAGACCGGAGCCTCACCTTCGACGTAGGAGGCATCATAGAACTCAACCTTGGTGGTATTGGTAAAGTCATAGGAATCGTAATTGATCCTGGCCCAGACTTCAACCGGGTCAAGGATTGTGCATGACTGACGCACAATCTGTCCGTCGGCCGGCCTTACGATAGTTGCCATCGGTGCATCCTCATCGGGTACGCACAGATCGGTTGTTATCGTATTGAAGTTGCCGTCGTTGCGAACCACCGCGATCCTCATAAACTGAGTGCCCTGCGGGAATTCCGT
>WJIM01000317.1 GCA_014730285.1 Candidatus Zixiibacteriota bacterium | reverse complement strand
TCATTTTTTGGAAAGTGGTGTATTACTCAGCCTTCCACATTATTTACCACTATGTGTCACACTTATTCGACGGATTTGATAACATTTTGTCAAAATATTTGTTGTGCCGGGCGTGCCGCCTGAGGCTGTTTCATAAGGATGATTCATTTGATGTTCTGACAGTTCTATAATGTCCTGGACAACACAAAATTACAAATGCGGGCAGTCAGTCCACGAGCTGGTCGGTTTGGGACGTTAACCCAAAAGCCACTTTATATCCATAAAGTTTGCCAAAAATAAAAAAGGGCTGGTTACAGAATGCAACCAGCCTAAGGAGGGGGGTAGACAGATATACTGTCGTTTTCTATATTATTATGACATCCCCAAAAGTCAAGTAAAATAAGGCTTGGCGGGCACTTCAGGGCCTCATTTAAAGCACAGTTTTAAACGCACTATCATGGCTTGCAAGGGATTATTTTGAAATGATTTTTGTTAAAAAATTCCCGCAGCGTTGCATTTATGCAACGGTTTTGTGGCTCTTTTCCGGTCAAAAATATGAAAATTCGAAGGGATTGTGGGCAAAAAAACAGCCCCTGTGAAAGGGGCAGGATTTTAAATGCCGAAGGCGGGATTTGAACCCGCACACCTCGCGGTACCACCCCCTCAAGATGGCGTGTCTACCAATTCCACCACTTCGGCATTTATGACTTTTCTATTCGCCTTCATCAGTAGGAGGCGGCATGACAGGTTCAACCTGAACATCCGGCTGCGCCTGTTGCTGGCCCTGGGGCTGTCCTTCTCCCGGAAGCTGCATCGGTGAAACCTGAGCATCCTCCATAGCCTTCTGGGCTTCGCCGCTGATACGGCTTGAGGGTACGCCGGTACCGCCGCCGGAGAAAGTCAGCAGGATGCAGTTGATCATGAAGGCCACTGCCAGAACCGTAGTAGCCCTGGATAAAAATGATGCCGCACCGCGTCCGCCGAAAACAGCTCCGGAGACTCCGCCCCCGGATCCGCCGAATGCTCCTGCGAGCCCTTCACCTTTGGCCGACTGCATCAGAACCGATATTATCAATCCCAGACTGATGAATATATGCAATACTATAAGAACACTAAACAAAAGCTTCCTCCTCAGGTCGCTGATGATATGATTTTCAAGAATTTATCTTTAGAAAGCGAAGCTCCTCCAATAAGAGCGCCGTCAATCTCCTCTTCTCCAAGTAAATCGTCCGAATTTTCCGGTTTCACCGAGCCGCCGTACAAAATCTGCAGTCCATCTGCCATTTCCTGAGTGTACTTTTCCTTCCAGATCTTTCGGATAAGCTTATGAACCTCAACAACCTGATCCGGGGTGGCGGTTTTTCCGGTGCCAATCGCCCAGACCGGTTCATAAGCTATCACAATCTCTTCGACTCGGCTATATTCAACTTCGGCAGAAAAACCTTCTACCTGAGTCCTGATGACCTCCTCGGTTTTATCGGCCTCTTTCTCTTCGAGCTGCTCCCCAACACATACGATAGGTTTCAACCCTGACGATAAAGCCAGCTGACATTTTTTTCCAATCAACTGGTCACTCTCGGAGAAGTACTGTCTGCGCTCCGAGTGGCCTAAAATAACATATTCACAACCCAATGTCAATAACATCTCAGGCGAAATCTCACCCGTAAATGCACCTTCTTTTTCCCAGCCCATATTCTGTCCGCCGACATAAACCGGCGCATCCTCGACCGCCTCGATTACGGTGCGGATCGAGGTAAAGGGCGGACATAAAAGCACATCGGCTTTATCCGAGCCGTCAAAACCATTGGCAATTCGCGAGGCCAGCCTTTCGGCCTCCTCATCAGTCTTGTACATCTTCCAGTTTCCGGCAATCAATTTTTTACGCATTACATTCTCCCTTTTTACTTATCAGTCAATGCCGCCAGTCCGGGCAGTGTTTTTCCTTCCAGAAATTCCAGTGAGGCTCCGCCGCCGGTTGAGATATGGGACAGCTTATCCCCCACACCGGCCTTTTTCACAGCCGAGGCGGAATCGCCTCCGCCGATTATCGTAGTCGCTCCGCCCGAGGTAAGTTCGGCTAAAACTTTTGCGATTTCGACAGTGCCCCCGGCATATTTTTCTTTTTCAAATACACCCATCGGGCCGTTCCAGACTATAGTCCGGCAGTCGCTTAGATCTTGCTTGAATTTCTGCAATGTTTCCGGGCCGATATCATATCCGGCCATATCCGAGGGAATCTGATCGACAGGCACTGTTCTCGACTCGGCATCCTCGCTTAAATCTTTTGCGCAGACCACATCCACAGGCAGCCTGATCTCGAGTTCTTTATTTTTAGCATCGTCAAGAAGCTGTTTGGCCATGTCAATACGATCTTCTTCCAGAAGCGATTTACCGATTTCATAACCCTGGGCTTTGAAAAATGTAAAGGCCATGCCTCCGCCGATAAAAATCTTTTCCACTTTTTCCATCAAATTATTTATCACATCTATCTTGCCCGAAATCTTGGCTCCGCCCAGAATCGCCGCCATAGGACGCTCCGGATTCTGCACAGCATTACCCAGGTATTCGATTTCCTTGACCATCAGATATCCGGCAGCCGCCTGCTCGAAATACTTCGTCACACCTTCTGTGGAAGCATGTGCGCGGTGTGCGGTACCGAAGGCATCATTGATATAAACCTCGCCCAGCTTCGAAAGCTTTTCGGCAAAATCCGCATCGTTTTTCTTCTCGCCTGGATAAAATCTCAGATTTTCAAGTAGTAAAACCTCTCCGGGTTCCAGACTCAGCGCCTGTTTCAGGGCATCCTCGCTGATACAGTCGTCGGCAAATTTAACCGGGCGGTCGAGATGCTGTGAGAGATTGTATGCCACGGGCTTCAAGCTGAAGGCCGGATCCGGCTCGCCCTTGGGACGTCCAAGATGCGACATCAGAACCGCCGAGCCTCCCGAATCCAATATCTTTTTGATCGTGGGCAATGAGGCCACAATCCTATTCTCGTCAGCAACCTTTCCTTCATCGATTGGTACATTAAAATCGACTCTAACCAGTACCCTTTTCCCCGCAATATCGATATCATCTATTGCCAGCTTATTCATAAACGCCTCCAGACTTTTGGTTAATCCTTAGTTTATAGTGGTTTAACCACGATACGGGATTAATGTTCAGCGAACGTTTTGGTAATAAAAATGTGTATTCGAAAAAAACAAGTATTATTTTTTAATTGCTGCCTCGCATATTAAGAAGCCCGCCTGAAAACAGGCGGGCTTTATCAAATAAGATTATATTTTATTATTTACAGCATTTTCTCGAGCATCTGGACCATTCGGGTTGAGAAACCCCACTCATTGTCATACCAGCTATACAGCTTGACAAGATTCCCGCCGATTACACGGGTTTGCTCTGAATCAAATATCGTGGAATGATTATTTCCGATGATATCTATGAGCACAATCGGATCAGTTTCATATTTCATGATGCCCTTCAGAGGACCTGAAGATGCGGCCTTCTTGAAAGCATTATTGATCGATTCCACACTGGTTTCCTTCTTTACAACCGCTGCCAGATCGATCAATGACCCGCATGGGGTTGGGACACGAATTGCCATACCGTCGATTTTACCCTCTACCTCGGGAATAATAATGCTGATTGCCTTGGCGGCGCCTGTAGTCGTCGGCAGCATATTGACCGCCGCGGCACGGGCACGCCTGAGATCCTTGTGAGGACCATCAACTATATTCTGGCTGGAGGTATAAGAGTGAATAGTGGTCATGAAGGCATGCTCGATCTCGAAATTATCGTTCAACACCTTCACAATCGGGGCCAGGCCGTTGGTGGTACAGGAACCGATACTTATAATATTATGCTTTTCTTTGTCATAACCGTCATCATTTACGCCCAAAACGAAATTGCCGTCCACCTGATCCTTGGGCGGCGCGGAAATCAGCACCTTCTTTGCTCCCGCCTCGATATGTTTTTGGGCATCCGCTTTTTTGCGGAAAAGTCCGGTGGACTCGACCACGAGATCGACGCCCAAATCTTTGTGCGGAAGCTGAGCGGGATCCTTAACAGCCGTGACCTTGATCTCTTTGCCGTCAATTTTAATCGAATCATCTCCGGCCTCTACCTCGCCCGGAAATACCCCAAAAACGGAATCATATTTAAACAGATATGCCAGTGACTTCGGATCGACCAAATCATTGATGGAAACGAATTCCAGATCAGCGCCGTTTTTCAAAGCCGAACGAATAACCATACGGCCGATTCTCCCGAAGCCGTTAATTGCTACTTTTGCACCCATTGCACACTCCTTTTTTATTTATCTTTCTTCCTTAAAATATATGCTATTCCAAATGCAATTTGATAACCGCTGTGATCGACATAACCGCCTATAGCTTCATCATTAAAATCCATCTTGTGATACTTCACCGAGCCGGACAGGCCTATTGTGGTGGATACGAACGTATCGAAACCGGCGCCTATCCACCAGCCGAAAGTGGTAGCGCTTTCGGAATCACGGTCTATATAAATATAGGGATCAAAAATTGATCCGCCCTCTATTACACCGCGCCCGATAATCAACGAACCACCGCCGGCTATCCAGGGCTGGTAATGATCGCTTAACTGGCTGGCCAGAGGCTTGATCTTTACACCGGCGTCAAGGGGATATAGATTAATCGATCCAAAGAAATTGCCGGCGCCCTCCACCTGCCACCTGAATTCACCCCGGTTTATCACAGACAGGCCCACATCCAATGCAACCTCATTCAGAAAATGCCAGTTGAAAAAGATTTCTGTATGCAGGCCGTTCTGGCTTGAGCTGATGCTATAATCTATATACTGCTCATCGGGAGTGTCCTGGCTGGTATGACCCACTCCGATTTTTATACCGGCATAGGAGATGCCGTTAAGATCAGCCCCCGAAAGATTTACAGCCGCCAAAAGAATCACAATTAATGTTGTTAGAGTTTTCAATCTATTTACCTGCCTTATATTAATGCGATTGGATTAATTGCATGAATTATTCATCTTTGAGTTTGGTTAAATCTTCCAGCTCGAGCTGAACTTCGATGGACTCGCCCTCTCGCTCGTATTCAATTGTTACCAGATCACCCTCATCGCCGTCCAGCATCTCATAAACCGCATCAGGTTTAAGACCGGCCACCTTTTCACCGTTTACAGCAATAAGCTTATCATTCTCTTGTAATCCCGAATCGGCTGCCGGAGTTCCTTCAATAATCTTATATACCACAAACCCATCGCCTTCCGGCTTTAAAAGGAGTCCGCTGGAGATAATGGCATCATCGGAATCGTCCTCCACTATTTTTGTGAGATAAAGCTTATTCTCGGGATAATCGAATCCGAGCGCGAACCATTTCATTATACCGCCGCCGATATTGCCATCGATATTTTCCGCTGCAAAGATTCCGGTTTCCATCTGGTTGAATCCGGTCATCAGGTTATCGAGCCTGTACTTGCCGATCGTAAATGCCGGCAATATTGCAATAGTCGATTCCGACTCGCCGCCGATGCCCATGATTGGAAATGTGCCCAGCTCCTTCACAACATTGTCGAGAAGATTATTCTTTTTAACAAAAGGAGCGTTTAGGTCGAGAAAGTTCGAGCTGCCGGTATCGAAACGGAATCTGCCCTCGATAGAGTCATTGACAAAAGCCTTTATCACCGGATGGTTGGTTTCTATTTCCAGTTCCAGTGTATCCGCCCTGCCCGGATAAATATCCGCCTTGGGATCATAGATTGTTATCAGGTTAGCAGGATAATCGATATCGACAATCAAACGCGAGAACAGATCATACCCCAGAATCCCCTGAATCGGCTGCACCAGCATATTATCGGCAAAGCTCAAATCGAGCGCCCCGGCCGCGAAATCCAGAAGCGTAACATTGCCGAGCTTCAGGCTGTCGGCCTTCACGAAATTACCGACATCGATTCCGCCGACTCCAATCGCCGGCAAATTGCCTGCATCCTCCATACCCAGAGAGTCGGCAATTCGTTTTTCAAGGATGCTCATGCCCGCCCCGGAATCCAGAAGAAACCAGAATGGCCCGGCGCCGTTGACATACACCTGAATGTATATGTGATGTATATTCAGGGTGAATTCGAGACTGCCCGAATC
>WJIM01000316.1 GCA_014730285.1 Candidatus Zixiibacteriota bacterium | reverse complement strand
TTCCCGGCCATCGTTGTTATGGACTGCTACGGCGGGAATCTTTTCCGTGAGGGCGTGGAGAAATATAAAATCGCATAAATTTAAAATAATTTATTGATTGACCCCGCATCAATTGCGGGGTTTTTTATACTATGCCTGGATTATTCGGAATTATAGATTTGGATAAAAAGCCGGAGGCAGAATTATTCGGCAATATCGCCTCCGGGATAACACCCTTTGAGTATAAGTACCTCAATGCCGACAATGAAAACTGCCGGATGGGATTTAAGTCTTTGGGCATAGTCGATCCGCAGGGTCAGCCATTTCATGACGAAGACAATTCGCTTACTCTATTCTTCTGGGGCGAAATATTTGAAAGGGATACATATTCCCTGCAGTTGCCCAAATCAATCTTTGAAATCTACATGGAAAACCGGCTGGAAGAGATAAGTGAAATAAACGGCTTTTTCAGCTTTGCACTCTGGGATAACTCAAAAAAGACCCTTGTACTCGCGACTGACATTCACGGTATCCGGCCGCTTTACTATCACCAAGGAAACGACTTCCTGGCCTTCGGACCAAATCCATTTGCACTGGCCAAAGCGTTGAACATTTGCAGTATCGACAAGGACGCTCTGCTTCAATTCATGGCCTTTGGCAAGATAATCGAAGACCATACCTGGATTGATGGAATCAAGAAGCTCCGTTACGGTCAGATTTTACAGTTCGACCAAACAGGCCTGAATATAAAGCAGTATTTCAAACCGCAGTTCAGGCCGGTCAAGATGAGCATAGACGATGCCGCCGAGGGCATTCTTAAAGGACTCGAGAAAGGTATAACCAGAATGTCTGAGGGCAAGGCTGCGCTGTCGTTGTCCGGAGGCGGCGATTCACGTCTTTTAGCGGCTTTGCTCAAGAAGAATAAGATCATGATTCCGGCCTTCAGTTTCGGCGGTGAAAAAAGCGATGATATGAAAATCGCATCGGAGGTCTGCGAGCATCTGGAAATACCGCATCATAGGCTAACGATCTCCCCGGATTTTCTGCAGCATCATTTGAGGGAAGCTGTTTATAATACGGGCGGTTTTGTTTCCGCATTAAACTATCACGGCATTTCCACGCGCGAAAGGGTCAGGGAATTCGGGGATATTTGCCTCTCGGGTTTGTACGGCAATAATTATCTTGGCTACCTATCGCGCTTCCTTTATTTGCTCTCGAGAATAAATCCAATCCATGTCAAATTCGAAATGCTGCGAAAGCTTTTAAGCGAGGGTCAGGAGCTCGACAGTCTGGAACGCCTTCTGAATTTCACTTTTGACCGGGATGAACTGGAAAAGGTCGCTTATTCTCTAATTGAATACTATGGGCATGAATCACCGCTGGATACCTGGATGATGCTCGATCATTTTGAAATCAATTCACAGAGCTCGCTTGCAGGTTTCTGGCTGGAAAACGACCTGCTTGAGTTCCGCACCCCTTACTGCGACCGGGACCTTCTGGAATTTAATTTCAGCATCCCGGTTCAGTATAAGGTTATGATGAATCTGGGAAGATATATCTGGAATAAGTATTATCCAGGTCTGGGAAGAATAAATCATCAGCGCACCGGACTTCCCATAAATGCCTCAGTCAGGAAGCTGATTGTCCAGAAAATAGCCACTCGGATACTCAAGAAAAGGCGCCCTGCCGGGATTATGGAATATTCTGCGGTTTTCGAGCATGAAATTAAGGAATGGATACATGAGTTTTTGTTGTCGGACAATTCTCGTATCAGCCAGTACCTTAACATGGATACGGCAGCTATTAGAATTGGAGCGCACACCGAATTCGACACCGGCAATGCCGCTCAGATAGGACTCCTGCTCACATTCGAGCAGGTGCTCCGAATTCTTGAGTGCGATTGATCTAATACTTATATTTAGTATTCCTGTAATGATAGAGTTGAGCCACCCATAATGTAGATATTTTAATCTTTATTTCTTGACAAATATGCACATCCTGAGGTAATTCAAGCGTATAATTATATTGGAGGTGCCAATGGACACGAAGAAGATAGCAATTGCCACAGATGATAAAGAAACAATATCGAAGCATCTTGGACGCGCTGAATACTTTGCGATATATACAATTACTCCCGATCGGATTATAGACCGCCAGTATATCGAGAACGATATCGCCCATCACAGAAAACATCGTACGCATGACGATCATAAAAGGGTACATCGCCAGATGATCGAGCAGTTATCCGGATGTCAGGTTGTTCTGGCCGCGGGTATGGGTGATCCTATTCGCAGGGACTTCGAACAGGCCGGCATGCAGGGATACGTTGTGGTTGAGGGTGGTTCTATTGACGATGCTGTTCAGCAGTATATAGAGGGGGAGTTAATGATCAATCGCAACGGGGGCTGTGAGCACAACCGCAAGTAAAAGCCTATTCCACATCTTTTAAGCGCTTCTCGATATCCCGGATCTTCCTGATATAATCAGGAAGCTTATTTATTATCGCTTCAATCCGTTTCTGATGCATCATCTCATGCGCGGGCGAGCCGAGGTGCTTGGAATTATCTTCAAGGTCGTGAGTAATACCCGATTGAGCCGCCACGATAACATTATCGCCGATACTCAAATGTCCGATAAGGCCGGCCTGACCTGCCAGGATAACATTGTTGCCAAGTCTGGTCGATCCTGATATACCCACCTGGGAGATTATGATACAGTTCTGACCGGTTTTGACATTATGTGCGATTTGCACCAGATTATCGATTTTGGTGCCCTTTCCGATACGTGTTTCGCCCAGGGTTGCGCGGTCGATTGAACAGTTGGCGCCGATTTCGACATCATCCTCAATCACCACAACTCCAACCTGGGGCACCTTAAAACTTTTGCCCTCGTGCTGGGCATATCCGAAACCGTCAGAACCGATTGTAGTTCCGCTGTGGATTATTACCCTGTCGCCGATTCTGGTTTTCTCTCTAACCGTTACATTGGGATAGATATGGCAGTCTTTGCCGATCCTGCTCTGCCGGCCTATGAATGATCCGGGAAGAATGCGCGTGTTCTCACCGACATTGACATCGGCCTCGAGCACAACATTTGCGCCTATATGTGCGCTTTCATGAATCGAGCAGCTATCATCAACTACGGCGGTTTTGTGAATTCCCTGGGGATGAATATCCTCTTCAGGGTGAAATAGTCCCAGGGCCTTCGAGAAAGCGAAATAAGGATTGTCGTGAATCAGGAGTGTCTTTTGTGACTCCTTGATTTCGGGAGGCACTATAACAGCCCCGGCGCCTGAGCTGTCCAGGTACTTGAAATACTTTTTATTTGAGAGGAAGGACAGGTCGCCATTCTGCGCATTCTCGATCGGAGCCACCCCATAAAGCTTAAGCTGGGCATCTCCGACTAATTCGGCGCCCAGCTTTTCAGCCAATTTAGCAGTAGTAATTTCCATGCTTCTCTATTGCAGCTTTTGAAGTTCTTCCAAGACCATATCGGTGATATCAAGGCTTTTCTTGGCATAGGCAAGATTGCCATTCACCGCATCGAAAACATAATCGTAGTTTTGCTCCTGCGCAATTCTTTCCAGCACGGTGGTAATCTTGTCCAGAAGCGGCTTGGTAAGCTGGCGGTTTCGCTGTTCGGCTTTGCCGCTCTGCCCGAAGACATCAACCATATATTTCTGCAATGCCGCCTCTTTGGCGTCAATGGCTTCCTGCTTTCTGGTACGAGCTTCCTCGGACAAAAGCAGAGCCTTCTCGTTCAAATCCTTCTTCAGGCTGTCGACTTCCCGCTCCATCTCCATGGCTTCCTTCTGCCACTCATCCAATTCCTTATCGAATTTTTCCTGGGCCTCGAGGAATTCTCTGTATTCGTTTCTGATCCGGTAGGAATCGACATAGACTATCTTGCCGCTCTGCGCCACACCCGGATTAGTGAAGATCAGACTCATAAGCAGAGCCCCAATCACTGTCCATAAGAGGTTTCTCATAATACTCATCACTCCCCTATGTTAAATTAACTATTATCCGTTTTCCTAATATAATTATCTAAAAAGTTGTGCCCACCTGGAAATGGGGCTTCCAGCCCGGATCGTCTGCATTAATGCCATATCCGAAGTCAAAACCGATTACACCCACACCTGGCACCACGATCCTGAAACCCGCTCCGTAAGACTTAAACAGCTCATCCTTGTTAAAAGGTGAAATCTGATAACCGGCCAGCCATGAATTTCCTGCATCTGCAAAGAGCAGTGCATAAATCTGCTGAGGTACTATCGGAACCTGAAGCTCGGCATTATAAACCAGCATCGCGCGTCCCCTGATACTCTGCCCCAGCGAATTTCTGGGCGTGACACGGCCGTCATCATATCCTCGAATCGTGCCATCCGGATCGGTGCCTCCGGGTGAAAAGCGTTCCGTAAAGGGTACGCCGTCATCCCCATCCGGCGAATCCACCACGCCGACTTTCATCTTACCAGCCAGTACGAATCTCCAGAACAACGTTATAAACTGTGAATACTCGAATGTATGTTTATGGAAATCATAATATCCGCCCAACGGTCCGCCGGCGTATTCGACGGTATATCTGGCAACCATACCACTGGTCGGGAACAGCGGAAGATCTCTGGAATCGCGCACTATCGATGCATTCACCGATGATGTTCTCAGCCAGTCTTCATTCAATTCCTGGAGATCGGGATAAATGGTGGAATCATCGAAATCGTAATAACGAACTTCTTCCAGACCATATCCGCCGTAGATACGGAAATAATCATCCGGCCATTTCAGGCGCCGACCGAGTCTTATCGAACCTCCCCGGCGGCCTTCCCAGAAATCCTCATACCACTGACGATTCAAGTTATAGATATTCGTGGAAAATGACGTTGGCGTTCCGAACAGCCAGGGTTCGGAGAAACTGATCGAAACCGAATTTCGATTCGCTCCGAATTCAACCGCCAGAGATAGATTCTGCCCGTTGCCACGGAAATTGGGCATACCCAAAGAGACAGTTCCCACCAAACCATCCTGGCCGGAATATCCGGCGCCGGCATTAAACTGCCCGGTAGGCTTCTCCTTCATCTCCATAATCAGGTTAACATCGCCGTTCGGCAACACCCTGAAATCAGGAATTGCGCTTTCGAAATAATTCAAAAGCATAACGTTTCGGACCGAGCGCTCCAGAAGCGAGCGGCGGAAAATTTGACCGGGACGGGAAAACATCTCGCGCCGAATAACCTTCTCCTTGGTCTTGGTATTGCCCACAATTTCGATCTTGTTGATTTTTGCGGGCACGCCCTCGCTGATCTCGAATTCAACATTTATGACAGAGTCAACGGTGGTTAAATTTTCAAAAATGCGGGCATGGATGTATCCCTGTTCCTGATAGAGTGAATACAGGTTTCCCATCGATTCTTCAAATTTTTCGGGACTGTATATCTCGCCTTCTTCATACTTAATCTGGGCATAGAGCGCATTTTCACCGTAAACCTTTTGGCCGTAAAAATTCGTACTGCCAAAATAATAGCGGGGTCCCTCATAAACCTCGATCTGAACCGTCATCCACCGTGGGTTTTCCTGGTCGATAATAACCGTATCAGATAATACAGCAGCGTCTATATAGCCCTCTTCGCGGTAGAACTCGACAATCTTTTCTTTGTCTTCTTCATGTTTCTCGGGGTCGAAATTTCCCGAACGCAGGAAGCCCTTGGGCTTATTGCCCATTTTGCCGCGCAGATTGTCGTCGGTAAAGACCTCATTGCCGACAAATTCGATCTCCCTGATCCTGACCTTCGTGCCCTCATCAACCTTGAATACCAGAGTGTGCTCGTTAATCAGAGGGTCGTCAGTGACTTTTTCGAGTTCAGATTCGATCTCGACCCTATAATAGCCTTTGTCCTGATATTTGGCCTTGATCTGCCGGACAGCCTGAAGCACCTGATTGGGCGAGATCATCTGCCCCACCCTGATAGAATCGATCTCCCTCAAATCATCATCATCAATCTCGTCGTTGCCGTCATACTCGACCCTGGTAACGACCGGATATTCCTCGACCTTAATAATCAAGTCGATATACTTTTCATCCTGGATTTCGCCCAGAATCTGAACATCCGAAAACAATTCAAGGTCATAGATATGACGCACGGCATCCTGCGTAGCTGTCGAGGTTAAAACCGATCCGATTGTGAGATCGGAGACAGACAGAATTAAACTTCTGTCCGCCATCTTGTTTCCCTCAACCTCGATCGATGATATCGTCAGATTCTGACCGGACAAATTGGCCGTAAGAAGTACTGTTAATAGAAGAATTAGTGAAAATAAAAGCCTGTTAAATTTCATCCTTGAACCCAGAAATTACGGTAAAGCTATTTTGTTTACTTTGATTTCCGTATAGGGTTGACGATGACCGGCTTTGCGACGATATTTCGTGCGTCTTTTGTAAGTTGAAACGATTATCTTTTCAGCTTTACCCTGATTGACAACTTCAGCTTCAACAGCAGCGTTTTCAATGTATGGTTTTCCAACCAACGGGTCGCTGTCGCCTGTAATCAGGAGTATCTTGTCGAATTTGACAGGATCTCCGGGGGACATGGGAAGTTTGGGAATCTGGAGGTTATCTCCCTCGGCAACCTCAAACTGCAACCCACCAGTTTCAAAAACAGCGTACATCTAGTCTCCTTTCGAGATTCTAAAAAACTAAGCCGGAATTATACGAAAATCAAACCTTATGTCAAGGTCATTTTGCGTTCTCAACCTTTTAAACAATTGGGTATATAAATGTTCCAATATATGAAACTGCCCGGCCTCTAAAGCGTTAAATCATCTTGACCATACTGAATAATTTCAGCATAATAGAGAGTTATGGCGGAGTTCGAATTAGTTTCCACATACAAGCCAACCGGCGATCAGCCCAGGGCGATTGAGCAGCTTGCAGACGGCCTGAAAATAGACCGGCGTTTCCAGACACTTTTGGGGGTAACCGGCTCGGGCAAGACCTTCAGCATGGCCAATGTTATCCAGAAATACGGCCGGCCGACATTGATAATCTCCCATAACAAAACTCTGGCGGCGCAATTGTTTGGCGAGTTTAAAGCATATTTCCCCAATAACGCGGTCGAATTCTTTATCTCATATTACGATTACTATCAGCCGGAAGCCTACATCCCGGTTACGGATACATATATCGAGAAGGATACATCAATCAACGATGATATCGACCGCCTCAGGCTTCGGGCCACAGCCTCGCTTTTACAGCGCGAGGATGTTATCATAGTTGCCTCGGTATCATGCATTTACGGTATAGGATCGCCGCAGAATTACAAAGAGCAGATGGCGTTCGTGAAGCAGGGCGAAACTCGCGACCGGGATGAGCTCCTGAGCGACCTGATAAAAATCCATTATTCCCGCAACGATATCGACTTTGCCCGGGGTACATTCCGCGTCCGCGGCGACAGTGTGGAGATATTCCCGGCTTACGAACTTTCGCCGTACCGGGTGGAATTTTTCGGGGATGAGGTGGAGAGAATCGTGGAAATCGACCATGTCAGCGGAAAAGTGCGCGCCCAGCATCCGGTGCTGGCAGTTTATCCCGCCAAGCACTTCGTAACCAGCCCCCGCCAGCTTAATTCCGCTATTGACGGTATCGAGAAGGAGCTGGACGAGAGATTGCATGAGCTCCGAAGCCAGAACAAGCTTCTGGAAGCGCAGCGTTTGGAGTCTCGCACCAATTTCGATATCGAGATGATGCGGGAAATCGGCTATTGCAGCGGGATCGAGAACTATTCCCGCCATTTAAGCAGCAGGGCACCGGGCGAGACACCATATACGTTGATGGATTTCTTTCCGGATGATTTTCTTCTGATAATCGACGAATCGCATCAGACTATTCCCCAGATTCGGGGGATGTATGCGGGGGACAGATCACGTAAAACTGTGCTGGTTGAATACGGTTTCAGACTGCCGTCTGCACTGGACAATCGTCCGCTGGTTTTTGACGAATTCGAGAAGAAATTAAATAAATGCATCTTTATTTCCGCCACTCCCGATGAATATGAGCTTGAAAGCTCGGAAGGCGTTGTTACCGAACAGATTATTCGACCCACAGGGCTGGTTGATCCGGAAATTGTGGTCAAGCCGCTGGCGACACAGGTGGATGATCTGATCGAGGAAATCAGGAAGAGAGTGGCAAACAAAGAGCGCGTGCTGGTAACAACGCTGACCAAACGGATGGCGGAAGACCTTACCGATTATCTCAAGAGCCTGAATATACGGGTTAGGTACCTTCATTCGGAAATAGACGCAATCGACAGGGTCGAAATCATCCGCGATCTTCGACTGGCGGAGTTTGATGTCCTGGTAGGCATTAACCTTCTGCGCGAGGGTCTGGATTTGCCGGAGGTTTCACTTGTTGCTATTCTGGATGCCGACAAGGAAGGCTTTCTGCGTTCGGAGAAATCGCTTATCCAGACTGCGGGACGGGCGGCTCGAAATGTTGCCGGGCAGGTTATTTTGTATGCCGACAAGATTACCGGTTCGATGCGGAGGGCTATAGACGAGACTAATCGCAGGAGACGTAAACAGTTGGAGTACAACGAGAAACATAATATAACTCCGGCTACGATTTTCAAGACGCGGGATGAAATTATGCGCACAACCCTCTTTGCCGATTCCAAAACCAAAGAAGAAGAACAGATTCTGCTGCCGGACTTTTTCAAACATCTGGAGCATTCAGCCAAAGTCAATTTTCTCAAGCAATCCATGAAGAAAGCCGCCGATAATCTGGAATTCGAGGAGGCCACTTTTTATCGCGATAAGCTTAGGGAACTGGAAAAAGACCATCGAACGAAATCACGTCAAAGACGTTAAATATACAGGAGTTAGCATGAAACGGCTTTTTGTACTGAAATTATTGGCAGTATTCGCAATCCTTCTGACATTTGCATGCGAGGACCGCTCGGTCGATCCGCCCTATACCAATCCGGCCGCTATAATGGATTTACTGGATGCAAGTGCGGATGCTCAGGAGGCGGCCGATTATGATTTTATCGATACCGGATCATATACCACTCTGGGGGACGTGCAATCAGGCGATTTTGGCACTATCCAGTATAAGCTGGAAATTGATTCTGTGCTGCCCACATACCATATAAATATGGGAGATACGGTAGTAGTCGATGCGATTGAAGCACAGGAAGCTTATGCCTATTCCCAGTATCAGATATTTTATAAGTTGATCCTCAAAAATTCTGCCGGAGATTCTGTTATAAAGCATCTGGTAACCGATTCGACTAAAGCCCGAAAACGGCATTACACCCTGAAACTGGGTGAATCGAACCAGACTTACAGGGGCTGGGTTTACTGGGGCACCAATATGATATTCAATCTGGCCAGGTCTCAGCCGAATATCACCTGGAGCTCCGACGAACAGGGCGAATTGCCGATCTCGAGCAACATAATAAGAAGATCCGAGCTGCAGGCGCTATCACCGGGTGAAAGAATTACGGTCCAATATAACGGGCTTCCCAGCGATGTCGGGTATCTGCATATAAACGAAACCGGAAATCCAAGACGGATTAAATTCGAGAGAGTCAATGACGTGATACAAGAGGCTAAATGGACCGTTTCCGGCAATTATATGGATACGGTTGAATTTTTTTATGCCGGAATAGAGTATTATCGCAGAAACACCCTGGCTTCCGCAGATACCAGCGATACGGATTTCATGTTTATGGGATTGATGTACCCGATCAGCGAGGAATAATTTTAACGGAACTTCCGGTTTAATTCGTATATTATA
>WJIM01000315.1 GCA_014730285.1 Candidatus Zixiibacteriota bacterium | reverse complement strand
CGAATCGGTACCATAAGCGGTCAGCAGCGAATCGGCCAGACGCAGCATGATTACATATCCGGCGGTCTCATCACCGTGCATAGTAGCGGTGTACATAACCTCCGGCTCATCCTCCTCCACGCCGACATTGTCCGAAATCTCCAGGAATAATATCGCTCGCCCCTCAACCGAGGAGCCGACATTATGAACCTGACATAAGCTGGGATAGTCGATGGCGAATTGATTCATCATAGAAACATAGGCGTCGTAAGTAGGATATGTATCCCAATCAAGTATGTCCGCCTTGTCCGAGGACATCTCGGGCTGAATCAATGTACCCGGATGCGGAAGGACTTCGTAGGCATAGCCATACTGCCGAAATTCAGACAGCTCTTCATCATTGGCATAAGCGTATACAGTCAAGCCGTCGACTTTATCGATAGAGATCACGCGTGAAATCTTATCCAGCATTTGCCTCGAATCGATCTGAAACTTGAAATAGGTCTCATTCGACTTGGCCTGAACTACCCCCAATAAAAGTATCAAAACAATTGGAATAACGAGATAAAGCTTTTTCATCTTAAACTTCCTAAGTTACGAAGTACCAGAGTTGTAAGTTCGCTCGCAGTATGTTAATAGTGCTTGAATGCACGAGTTCTGCTTCCTAATAGATATATATGCTCAAAATAAGCGGTTTTTAGATTCTGTCAATAAGTTAAAAGATGATTTTACTCTCAATAAATGCATTTTAATCCCTTAATTACACCAATGTAAGTAATTATCATATCGGCATTAAGGTTCCATTTTATAATGATTATAGATTAGCGGGATGGTCGGGAATTTGATTTAATCCGGCAGCGCAATCGCCAATGCCGTCAATGCCACCGCCGCAAAAAATGAATGAAGCTGAATCTGTCTGACCTTTTCGGAAAGCATCTTCTTGAGGCTATCATCCTCGATTCGTTCGGGACCGTCATCCATATTACGCGCACCCTGCGCGGCTAAAGCCACTCAGGTCTTCTCTTTATATTGAAAGAAACCGACCGTGGACATCATAAACGGTATGAACAGAAACAACCGCCACCAGCGGCTGAGGTCGATTGCAATCGTAATTATAAGCAGGAAGACGGTGATTATGAACATGCCTATGCCGAAGGCAAGGCGTTTTCGGCTTTCTTTCGGTCCGATATTCTCTACTGCCAAAACAAAACTCCCTCTTTTTTGAACAACAACATAAATAATGCGCGTTAAGTTTGATTTCAAGGCTAAATATAAATAAAAATGCTGAAGCCCCAAAGCGGGACTTCAGCACTCAGGTAAGGAAGTTGCAAAAAGTGATAACTATAAGCTCTCGGCCAATTCGAAGTCCACAGAGCCCATACTAATATCTATGTCAAAATCAAGATGTCCCTTACGGCTGTCATAATCCAGAGTCTGATATTCGCCGCTTTCCACTTTCTCGAATCCGTTGGGCATATCCACACTCGAGGTCCAGTCCTCGGTGTACATAATTTTCGTGCCCATATTGGGATTGAGCCTGATAGTTGCCGAACTCATACCGGCATCAAGTTCCACTTTGCCGTCAAAGGCCAGCTTGCCTGAGAAATCCAGATCAAACGAGGCCATCCCGGCATCGATAGTAAGATTCTCGAAATTGGCATTACCGAAACCATAGCATTCAAAAGAACTTTTACCGGCGTCGATAACAAAATCTTTGATCCGTCCCTTATTGGGCTGAGTGAAAATAATCGTACCCGAAGCCATACCGATATCCATGTTAATTCCGGTAATCTCCAGGCCGGTTAAATCGAAATCAGCCTCGCACATACCGGCGTCGATCATAAGCTCCATCGGAACCATATCGCCCAGCAGGACCTCCCAATTGTTTTCTGACTCGTTGTCATCAAATCTGAAAGATTTCTTCTTCTCATCAATCTTCATCACAAGATTTCCAACGCCGTCTTTTTTCTCGTAATTGACGGTCACCTCGAAAAGCTCGGCGTCGTATTCGCCCCTGATTTTAGCGATATAATCACCGGTTCCGCGTGCAAGTTTCAACTCGGCCATGCCGAAATCCATTTCGACATTAAGGAATTTCTCGCCGTCGAATTCAATGGTTTTGTTATATACCTGGTTATTGCTGGCCGCCATAAGGCCGGAGCTAAAGGCAAGTATGGTCAGAATTATTACAACTGCTTTTCGCATAATCTCCTCCCGTAGCGTGAGATAGGTTTTCAATGTAGATTTAACTCAGTTTACGATGAGTATGCGAAAAAGTTGCGGGGATATTATAATCGGCAATAGCTAACTTTCGACCTCGGGCTCAAGGTCCTCTATGCCGTGTGATTCGGTTTTGTCGTATCTGGGATCGAGCCGCACTTTTTTGGGACGGGTGCCGAAGCGTGAGAAGAATACTCCTCCCAATCCGGCGGTAAACATGATAAACTGCTCCGACCAGAAGAGGATTTGCAGAATCCATGCTAATGGCCAGATATTAATGAAGGCAAAGAATGCCGAGAGGATCAGAGGACTCCCCAGAAGAATCGCACCGGCAAGGGTGGTTCTGACGAATCCGGGATAACGCAGGGTGGTATGCACACCCAGTTGGAATCCTGCAAACTGGGTAAAGCCGATGGCGCCGACCGCGAAAGCTGCGATTACCACGAAGGGATAGACCAGAAGCGCCACCGGGATTCCGATGATACTGATCAGAATCAGTATCCAGATCGGAAAGAGGGCGATCGTCAGTAGAAGACCTACCAGGAAACATTTTATAAAACCCTCCTGAATCTGGGTGCGAATTCGCGCCACCGGGCGGGGCATAATAGCCGTTATACTCGCGACGATGAGCAGAATTACAATCAGGAAAATTACCATACCGAGCATGGCAGGAGGTCCGACAAATTCAACCTCGCCGAGATCCAGGTTGATTCTCTCGTAACGGCCCTTGAAATCGTACATTGTCTCATCGAAGGGACGGTGGAACTCGAGCGAGGCTATATTGCCCCAGACCTGAGTGGCAGAATCGAGAGTTACCGTTCCAAGACAGGCGATGTCGCCTTCGATATTGGAGCCGGACCTTATATGGATATCCCCGAAGGCGACCATGATATCACCCTTGACATAGCCGCGAATCTCAAGATCACCGCCGAGAATAACCACCTCTCCCCTGACCGAATCAATGACATCGATCAATTCATCCTTGCCGATCGTGATGATATCATTTCCCGAGGAAAAGACCTTGCCTCCGCTTCCGCGATCAACGGTTCTCAGTATCAGCGTATCCGAACCGTCATCATAGTCGATCTCGATCCGCTCCTGAGATATGTCGATCTCGATTGCCTTGCGCAGCGTATCAGCGGCGCCCAGAGAATCCTGAACCAGGTCATCCTCCTCGAAGGCGTATGTTCCGGATGTGAACGCCAATATCGAAACGAAAACGAAAATGATTAGTCTTTTGATATTCATGTCTATCATTAAAATCTATCCTGCACTAAAGCAAACGAATAACGGATGATGATGTTTCTTTAGCCTTATGCCATTTTCAGTTTCTTTTTCAAAAGCTCGCGCGCTCTAAATATCCGCGCTTTCACGGTGCCGATCGGTATGCCCATGATGCGTGAGATTTCCTCGTACGATTTATCGTCATGATGACGGTATACAATTACCTGCTTATATTTAGGCGGAAGCCCCTTAATGGCCTCCTCAATCGACATAATCCGCTGCTTGCGTAAAAAATGCTCTTCGGGATTGGCGCCCTTATCCTCCAGCTCGACCTCCACAGCGCCGTTTTTTGTCTGATAGGGCTTATCCATGGAATAAGCCTTGATCTTCTTCTTTCGCAGGTAATCGATCGAGCAGTTGGCGGCTATTTTACAGAGCCAGGTGGAAAAACGATATTCCGAACGGTAGCTTTCCAGCGTATTGAAAGCCCTCATAAAGGTCTCCTGCACCAGATCCTGAGCGTCATCGCTGTTGCGGATTATCTTAACTACTATATGAAAAACCGCCTTCTGATAACGCTGCAAAAGCGCCTGGTAAGCATCCTGCTCACCGCTTAAGGCCTTTCGAATCAGCTCCTCATCCGGCGGATTCGGTTCTTTACGTTTCGTCTTACCCGGCATTTCACTCCCGAAAAATTTGCCTTATAATAATTATTATCAATTGGTTATACAATTAAAATCTTAATCCAATCCCTGGAATGCCCTAAAACCGGATTATAGCGGATAAGAGCAGAAAAAACAATGCCGATTGTATCGAATCGTTGTCCGTCAAGAAGTTATACGATCTTAAATCAATTTGATGCTGCTTCCTGTCTCCTTTAATATAACAGTCGGGAATTCGTTTTTTTCCAAAAATTGTGGGCTTTTTCCCATAAAAAAAGCGGATAAATTTTTCAGGCCATCCGGCCCCGCAATATCAGCCCTTGCAAGCTATTGCAGAACAATGAAATAGAAGCGCCCTCACTGTTCAAAATCTGAACAGCTGTCCGGCATTATGCATGCTTCATAATAATGAACGAATAAAGATATATTCAAATATGCCGAAGTGTTGAAATGAGGGCTATTCCGGCATTTCGGCAGGAAGGGTCCTTAGAGTGGGTAAGAAAAAGAAAGACAATTACAAGATGCCAAAGAAAACTTATTGGCATCTGTATTCGTTGCAGACACTGAATACAGAGAAGTTCGTGTCTGTGGTCAATAAGATTTTGAAGAATGAATTCTATGTAATCAAATGATGGACATAAGAATTCGAATTTGTGCTTGACAACGAAATTGTGTTAGCATATCATTACCAAAATTTTATTGACAGAACTTAGCCAGGAAGGCAATACCCGGGTAAGTATATGACCGGTAAAAAATATTCCATAATCATCGTTCCCGCAAGCGGCGGGAAATCGCTGCAGTTCTCGGTATCGGCAATGTGGCTGTATGCCGCGGCCGTTGCCGTTTTAGCGGTGATATCCGTCAATGCCTTCTTCACCTACGGCTTCTTTGCAAAATCATATCAGCATCAAACAGTGGCAAATCTGGTTGAGGAAAATGAGTTCCTGATCTCACGTGTCTCCTACTTCTCCTCCGAAATCGAAAACCTGAAAGAGGATTACAGCCTCATGGTTGACAAGGAGAAGGAGCTGCGGACGATTTTCAGCCTTCCTATGGTGGATGAGCAGGAAAGGGCGCTGGGTATCGGCGGACCTGTATTCAAACCGGAGGAAACACCCAGCTATGCCAAACAGGCGGCGTTCAATACCGAGAATCGGCTGGATGAGCTGGTGCGTCTCTCCTCCTTCGAAACCGAACAGTACGACACGATTTATAATACCCTGATTAAAAAGAAAGAAGACCTTGATCACACGCCCTCAATTATGCCCTCCTCGGGTTATATAACCCGCGGCTTTGGAGTGCGGGCCGATCCGTTTACCGGAATCAAACGGATGCACAGCGGAATCGATATCTGCAACCGTGAGGGCACACCGATTTATGCCAGCGCCGACGGCAAGGTCAAGGCGATCCGACGGATGGGGCATCTGGGGATTACCCTGATCCTGGATCATGGCAATGGCATCGAAACTTACTACGGGCATATCCTGAAAGCTGCCGCAAGACGCGGCCAGGAGGTCAAGCGTGGTGATAAAATCGCTGAGATGGGCAACAGCGGGCGTTCCACCGGACCACATCTCCATTACGCTGTCAAATCCAACGGTAAATGGATCAACCCCATGAACTACATTCTAAACCGCAACTGGCTTGCAGATAACAATTGACAAATCGTCAACATTATATTTTTTTTCGATTAAACCGGACAGATTCTGTATTGTCTTCTATTTCTTCTTGTTTCGGTTAATTATTTCCGATTTTGTGAAACAATATATGTAGAATTTGTAAAAAACCATGGAATTAGTCTGGATTTGCAAAATATCTATAATTTATTAACCTTGCAAATCCGAAGAGATATATGGGGAATCTAAATTACCAGCATTGATCTTCACAGGTCTTCGATTTATTGGAACTATTTAAAGCTTCCAATGATTACGGGGATAGCGGAACTGTCTGCTGGGGCAAGTGTTCTACTTAGTGGAACCTTGAATTGAGACAAGAAAGGTCGCATAATGAAGATAAACAGGCCGGATAACTCGGGACCTGAT
>WJIM01000314.1 GCA_014730285.1 Candidatus Zixiibacteriota bacterium | reverse complement strand
CAGTCTTGACGGCACCTATGAAGTCTTCTCGGACTCGAACACCGACTTGAACACGGTCTTCAGGTTCTGGGAAGGTGAGATTGCTCCCGACGATACCATCACGATCTGCAAGGTCAAGGCAATCAGCTTGAGCGGCGAGAGCGGCCTGCAGGCTCTTATCGATAAGGGTATTGCCTTTATCGATAACTATGAGCTCTGCGGTGCGGAAGAACCGCCGTGCTCAGGTATCTGCGGTGACGCTAACGATGATGGTGCGGTTAACGTATCCGACGCGGTCTGGATCATTAACTACGTCTTTATTGGCGGCGCAGCGCCTGAGCCTGTTCTGGCCTGCGGTGACGCCAACGGTGACGGCGCGGTTAACGTATCCGACGCAGTTTGGGTAATTAACTACGTCTTTATCGGCGGAGCGGCTCCCGGCGATTGCTCGCCCGGATCATGGGATGGTCTCGGCGGCGATTGCTGTCCGTTCTAAGTTAAGTGATTTATCGAAAGTTGAAATGGAAAGCGGCATAACAAACGCTTTCCATTGAATAGAATGCCATTACCGTGCCGTCTGAAAAATGTCGGCACGGTATTTTTTTCAATTTGCCGCCTTATAAAAATTATGACTGATTTTGTGTGCATTTAAAGAAACAAATCTAAGTCTAATCTGTTGTTTTATTTAGGTATTTCGTTAAGTAACTTAATAGGGAGCGGATGAACCATGAAAAAATTGATCGCAGTAACTATTATTCTGTTCGTGTGCACAGCAAATCTAGGGGCGGTTTATTATGAAGAGGGAGGCAGTGACTGGTCTGAGCCTCAATATGCCGAAGGCGTTTTAATTGTAAAATTTGAATCCCATGTTCAGACTTCCAGTGTAAAGACTCAGGGCGGCAATATTTCAACCGGCATGTTCGAGGTGGATAATGCTTTTATCGAGCATGGTGTTGATAAATTGGAAAGGCTGTTTCCCGGTTCAACCAGACCGGAAAAGGGCCGGAGCATAGCCGATTTGACAAGATTCTATAGGATCGAATTTCCTTCACAGATAGATCTTTCGCAAATTAAAGAGGAGCTTCAAAACACGCCGGGTATCGAAAGCGTGGAGAAAGTGGGTATACATCAAATTGCAGCGACTCCCAACGATAATCTATACGGCAACCAGTGGCATCATTTAGATCCCCAGGACAATGATATTGATACTCCCGATGCCTGGGAGGTTGAGACCGGTGACAGTTCAGTAATCGTGGCTATCGTGGACACCGGTGTGCTCTGGGATCATGGCGATCTGGGAGGATCGGCTCCTTATACCAGCGGTAATATATGGGTCAACTGGGATGAGATTAACGGCGCCGATGGTGTTGATGATGACGGAAACGGCTATGTCGATGATTTTCGCGGCTGGGACTGGGTTAGCGTAACCGGAGCCTGGTCGGGTGAAGATGCTTCCACCCCGGATAACGATCCAACCGATTTTAACGGTCATGGCACACATTGCGCCGGTATTACCGCGGCCATGACAAATAACGGTATTGGTATATCGGGTGTGGCCGGAGGCTATTACCCTTCACAGAGAGGTGCAAAAATAATGTCTCTCCGTGCCGGCTGGTCGGCCCCTCATCCCCAGTATGGTTATGAGACCGGGTATGTTCGTATGGATTTCTGTGCCCAGGCCTTTTATTATGCGGTCGATAACGGCGCCGATGTAATTAGCTGCAGTTGGGGATCATCCAATTCCGGCGGTATGGCCGCAGCTCTCAGTTATGCCGTTGGTAATGAGGTGGTAGTCGCCAAGGCGGCCGGAAATTCTGACGACACTTATGCCGATTATCTGTGCTCACAGCCGGAGGTTGTATCGGTGGCTTCAACCAATCAAAGCGATTTCAAATCCGGATTTTCGAGCTACGGCGCCTGGGTTGATATCTCCGCTCCGGGAAGCTCGATTTATTCAACTTATTCGAACCATGGTTCACCGACTTACGCCTCGCTCTCGGGAACCTCTATGGCCACCCCGATGGTGGCGGGCGTTTGTGCTCTGATCAAATCTCGTAATACCGATTTAGGCAAATCAGAGATCGAAGCTATTCTTTTCAATACGGCAGAGGATATCGATCCGATCAATCCGTCCTATGCCGGACTCTTGGGCGCAGGGCGTATCAATGCGCAGGGTGCGGTCACTCAATTGCTTTTCAGCACCTTCGACGCTTCTCCGCGTATGGGTGAACCGCCGCTAACTGTTGAATTCGCAGGGTATTCGCCGTTCGATGTTAATTCATGGAAGTATTACTTCGGAGATGGCGATTCGAGTGATCTGCAGAATCCCCAGCATACTTATACCGAACCGGGGGCATATACAATAACACAGGAAATATCGGCAGCCTCGGGCGATGCCTCGACAACGGCCGACAGCTTTGTTTATGTTCTGGCGGATACACTGGAAAGCATCGATTTTGAGGGGGATTTCACCACGACCGATATCGAGGTGCCCGTACGGGTGAAAAACGTCATTCCCATTAATGAAATGATTATTCCGATCACTTATGACGGTCCCTTGGATATCGCTTATGATTCATTCAGCGTAGCCGGAACCCGTACCGAATATTTCGAAAAGGCACAGATTGTGGCTCTAAATTTCGCTCAAAAGGCAATAGTATTTCGTCTTCTGGCCAATGACGGCGGTGGATCGCCTCCAATGGGCGCCGGAGACGGTGATATTTTGAAACTTTATTTTCATGTTGGCACACCGTCGTCAGAAACGACAATTATAGATACTACTACTTTTAACAATTATGTCCTTGATTTTTCGACGTTTCTTGGCGATTATATACCTGGGTATGCTTCTGCGGAGATATCCCTGTCCAGCGATATTCGCGGAGATGCCAACGGCGATCAGACAGTGAATGTTTCCGATGCGGTGCATATCCTAAATTATATATTTTTAAACGGAGAACCTCCGGTTTCACAGTGCGGTGGAGATGCCAATAATGACGATAACTTAAACATCAGCGATGCTGTGTTTATCATCAATTACATATTTATTAACGGCTCTCCTCCGGATCCTTGTTTTTAATACTTCGACCTTGCCGCCTTCAATGTTTGGTTGGAATAAAAATATAGCTGTTTAATATTATATAAGGAGTCAGAGATGTGTAGAGCCACGACTTGTTTTCTCCTTTCTTTGGTTTTGATGGTTGGTCTGTGTTCAAGCCTTCTCGGGGATGCCGGTTTCACACCCAGGCCGCTTGGCCCGGATGAGAAAATCGTTCCCGGGATGCTGATCGTCCAATTTAAGGAATATGCAATCCCGCAGAATCAAAAGGTATTTCAGGGAGATCAGCTCTCCCTCGGAAATCCATCTGTCGATTTATTGAATCAAAAATACGGGGCGACAAAAGCCGAACAGGTTTTTGCGAATACTAAGATCAGCGATAAAAGCGCCGATCTGGGACTGCCGAATTTTTATGCGATATTTATCGATCCTGAGATGGATGTGATGCAGGCTGTGTTCGAGTACGGCAAAAACGAATATGTGGTTATGGCCGAGCCCAACTATATTTATGAGATGCGGGATATGTCCAATGATCCCCTTCTGACGAATCAATACTGGCTGCATCAGACTAATGATAACGATATCGATGCGCCCGAAACCTGGACCTATCAGCCCGGCAGTGATGAGATCATTGTAGCCGTAAACGATTCCGGCGTGCTCTGGGATCATCCCGATCTTCTCAAGAATATCTGGCAGAATCTGGGCGAGGATGCCGACGGTGACGGCCGCACCATCGAGGGCGGCGTCTTCGATCCGGGTGATATCAACGGTGTTGATGACGATGGTAACGGCTGGACCGATGATTTCATCGGCTATGACTGGTGTAACGTGCCTTCGAGCTGGACCTGTCCGGGCGAAGACTACGGCGGATATGACAACGATCCGGTCGACTTCGGAGGTCATGGAACTAATATTGCCGGACTAATGTCGGCAGCCACCAACAATGGCGAGGGCGTCAGCGGAGTTGCCGGCGGGTTTTATCCCAATTTCCCCGGCGTGAGAATCATGTGTCTCAGAACCGGATATCTTGCCGATGACTGCGTGCTGGGCAATGTCGACAGTTATGCCGGAGTACAGGCGATGAATTACGCCCTTCAGAACGGCGCCGATGTTATTAATATCAGCTTCGGGCCTCAATATACGCCCCCTTGTTCTCCCGGTTATGGATTGAACACCTCTATGCGGTCGGCGATCATCAATTGCCTGAACGCTGATATAGTGGTAACAGTGGCGGCCGGAAATGACGCTGTCGACTGCCCGGACTATATGGCCCTGACACCGGGAGTCATTAATGTGGCAGCACTTGAAAGCAATGACAGCCAGGCCTGGTTTACCAATTACGGCGACTGGATCGATATCTCTGCCGCAGGAGTCGATATGGAAACGACCGATTGTGATCAGGGTGTGGGCGGATATGGCGGTTATAACGGCACATCATACTCAGCGCCCGTGGTGGCCGCAGTGGCCGCGCTGGTAAGGTCGCATGATCCGTCAATCGATAAAGATTCAATAACCAGTTTGTTAATGAATACAGCCGATCCAATCGGTAATCCCGATCTGGGCGCAGGCCGTGTGAACGCCTTTAATGCGATCTCGGCTCTGCCGACAGCCCATTTCACATCAGCCTCCGAGCTGGATACATTTCCGCCATTCAATGTAAGTTTCAGCGATAATTCACCCACCTCGGGTATAACCGACTGGGATTGGGATTTTGGCGACGGCGGTACATCTGACCAGCAGAATCCCACACATCAATATACCGAGGCAGGTATTTATGATGTCTCACTAACTATTACCGCTCCCATCGGACAGCATACCTATACCTATCCTAACATGGTCTTTGCGATTGGGGACACTCTTTCTGTCGACCAGATAGCAGAGCAGTCAGTTGGCGATACGGTTGAGGTGTATTTTAATCTCAAGAATACGGAAAGAATCAGGGAAATAAAGATTCCGTTCACATACGATCCGAATCTTACCTGGATTGGCTATGACGTTCTGACCGACGGCACTCGCTGTTCATATTTCGAAAAGGCCAGCGTTGTTGGATTCGGGACAAATCGCGCTTATATCCATTTGAGGGCGGATAATAATAATGATTTTGATCCCGAACCGCTCGAGCCGGGAAGCGGACCGATATTATATATGAAATTCGAGGTCAACGCCACAGGTGAATCCAGTATCGGGCTCGGCGATGCCTATTTCGATTATTTTGCAGCCGGCGAATATTTCAGCTACGAACCGGTATTCGTGCCGGGCTATGTTAGCACCGAGGGACCCTGCCAGGGAAGATGCGGGGATGCCAATAATGACGGCAGCGTGAATGTCTCCGATGCAGTTACAGTAATTAATTATGTATTTATTGGAGGCTCGCAGCCTCAGCCGGTTTTGGCCTGCGGTGACGCCAACTCTGACGGCACCGTTAACGTCTCTGACGCTGTCTGGGTTATTAACTATGTCTTCATTGGCGGTACCGCTCCCGGCGATTGTGCGCCCGGCGCTCCGATGTGGGGCGGAAATGACTGCTGTGAATTTTAGAAGATAAATAAATTATCAGGGCGGAGAACTATCCGCCCTGATAATTGTATAATAAAATGGAACTGTTTAACTGACCTTTTTCTTCTTACCCAAACCCGCCATTTAACAACAATATTTAAATAATTTTTTTATTGACTAAAACAATAGGTATCTATATTATGCTAAAAAGAATTTGCAAACTGAATTATGGATCAAACATACACAATCTTTTGTTAAATATGGATTCTATGGGATTGAAATAATATATTCATTATACTTTTTGGAGGTAAAAAATATGAAACGCAACATTGTAATGATCGCTATCACCGCAGTACTGCTTCTCACATTTACCGCAGTTGCGGGCGCTCAAGATGATACGGCCTGGGTGCAGCTGCAGTACTCGACAACTGATTTTCAATATGACACAAACGATACGCTGGTCGTTGAGGCTTGGATGAAGTCCACTGTCGATCTTCGCGCCTCATCGACGTCCTTTATTATGAATAGGCCGCTTTTTGATGTAGATAGCGCATATTGGTCAGGAAATGTTACTGTGACCGTAGATCAATTGCAGCTTAAGGCGGATACGATCATCATGGGAGCGGTGGTTTTTTCTCCTGCAGTATTTTTCACAGCAACTACCGATTATACCTTGGTATGTACATTTGAAATGATTTACAAGGCTAGTGAGCTTGATTTAATTGACGACAGCACCGTTCAATTCTTCTTGGATTCTGCATTTATCCCACCTGCCACAGAGTTTATTTTTACTGATGCCGATGGCAATACAGTGCGTCCAATATTTGAAAATGATACGATATATCTGCATCGCCGCGACATTACTGACATTAATCCGGGAGTTATTCCTGCCAAATTCGAATTGGGCCAGAATTATCCCAATCCGTTCAACCCAACTACCAATATCGAGTTTGCTGTTCCTGTACGTTCAAATGTAAAACTCAGCGTTTATAATGTGATGGGCCAGAAGGTAAGGACCCTGGTTAATGAAGAGCTTGATGCGGGTTGGAAGATGGTTACCTGGGACGGTAAATCAGATTCAGGCAATGAAGTTGGAAGCGGCGTGTATCTCTACAGAGTAGAAGCCGGTGACTTCATTGAAAGCAAGAAAATGACACTTGTGAAATAAGCTCATTATTCTTTGAAAAATAATCAGGTCGTGTCAATATGGCATAAGTTGCATGCTGTAATGACACGGCCTTTTATTATTTATCGTATTGCTGACATTTTCTGAAAATGCTTATATAGTAAGGCTTTATCTGAAGGGTGTTGCCGTTTTGCACCGATTTTGTTAATTTTTATTGACTTTGAGACCCGATTTAGATAAAATAGGCTCTAATTATTATGATAGCCTTATCAGAGCATAAAATACTAATTGGTAAGGAAGAGTATCTTCCGTTTT
>WJIM01000313.1 GCA_014730285.1 Candidatus Zixiibacteriota bacterium | reverse complement strand
ACAGTATCCTCGGCCACAGCCCCGCAAAGCTGGTCGGTGGCGGTCACGATGATCTCATACACGCCGTCAGCATCGGCCATGAAGCAAACCTCGCCGGTCAGCCCGTCATAAGTTGCCGGTGAGGAAACGGAAATCGTGACATTATCACCTTCATTGGCATCAGTCGCCGAAACCGGGAAGCAGATTTCTGTCGGCTCGCAGATAAGCGTATCGAAATCAGGCACCGTTACCAGATCGGGCTCCAGATTTACTGTCACACCGATGGTTATCGTATCCTCGGGGCATGGCACCGGAACCAGATTGGGATCCAATGTCTCCTTGGCAGAACAGCATGAATCCGATGCCTTCAAAACAAATGTATAGCTTGCAAAATCTACCTTATCCGGCAGGAAACAGAATGTCTCGTTTATATAATTAACTGTACCCTCTCCCTCGAGAAACTCAATATCCAGATCATCACCGTCGGCGTCAAACACCTCGAACGGCACACAGATCGAATCGTATTCGCAGATCAAAGTATCGAAATCCTCAGGCAGAGAGAATATCGGACGTTCGTTAATATCATAAACCACTTCAAAAGAATCTATTACAAATGCACCCGAATTATCAGTGGCCTTGAAAACGAAAAGATAGGTCGAATCGGTCGCCCAGGGTATGAAGCAATGCTCGGTTGAGACCTCCCCGGGGCCTGTCAGGGTCGTGAAACTGCCATAACCCTCGAGCATCTCCAGGGTAACAGTATCGCCCAGGCAGTTCAGATCGTATGCCCCAACATCAAAGCAGACATAGTCCTCATAGCATACATTAAAGTACATATCATCCGGCAGGGACAATACCGGCGGGGCATTTTCGAATCTCACCCTGAATACCAGGTCGTTATAATCGGCATCGCCGCCGTCCTTCAAGTCCTCGAAGGCAATGATATACTCATGCGCATTGCCTGTGGGAAATATGAGGGCGTGATCGAAGCCGTCATTATTATATACATTCTGAGTATACCATGATTCGTAGCCGGTAAGATTGGGAGTCATATAGAACCCAATCGAGTCGGCGTTCTCTATAATGAATACAGTCGAATCTCCGGCCGAATCTCCTGGCGCAAACAGCTCATACTTGTCAGCGCTGTCGGCAGCATCATACCAGCCGCTGGACGCGCTGGTAGCTGAGGCTGCCACCTGTTCCAGTATCATGGCTACCTGGGATCCCGGGGCGGCGCAAAAGGCCTCCCATCCAAGCTCATCATTGGCTACATCTATAGTATAGCCAAGACTGTCCAATAGCTCCTGAAGAGATGGTTCTCCGGGGGCAAGTGATATAAGTGAATCCTGTATATTCTTATCAACAGGATCAGCATAAATATTCGGTGATAGGAAAAACAATAGCGCTAACGCGAGGAATATAAATGCGCAGCGGGGGTTTTTCGGGTGCATATATTCGCCTCCTTAAAAAGCTTACTGTTATCGGGAGTAACAGCAATCTTTATACCACAAACAAAAATCTAAAAATCCATTAGCGGTCGTAAATTAGGTAAGTACCTCAATTTGTTGGAATTGTATGGCTCCCCCTCGGAGCAATCCAAAAAGGCTTTATCGACTAATAAGAACTTCCTTCAAATCTTGCAGATAAACGATAATAACCTAACAATTTACACCAACTAAATATAATTTGGGAGGCTGTATTGTCAAGAAAAATATGGCGTTACTCGCGAATATAACTAAAATCTAATATTAATAAATGTTCAATATTTCAGCAACACTTTTTTGACGCAGAATCTGCATTTTTTGTTCGATATGAAGATGTTTTGACATATACTGCAAGCGTCTGCACAGCTTTTACAACCCGTTTAATACTCGTTCTTCTTCAGCTTCGAGGGTGTAAAGCGGGGTTTGCCCTCCTCAAGGAAGACGAACTCCAGCAGCGCCTTCTTAATATCAGGACTCAAATCATCACTTTTTATCGCCTTGTTCAAACGCTGGCTGTTTAGAACCATAAGCTCCTCATAAAGATTACACTCCCGCACGAACTTATAGAAACGCTCCTCCTCACGGGGGTCCCTGCTGGCCGAATATTTAGCCTTATAAATAGGCTCGCGTCTCACTTTAATTCTATGAGTCGAACCCCTTACGATATCAACACTTAGCTGCTTGCAGAATTCGAATAAGTCCCGCTCGATTTGCTTCTTTTCAGCTTGCAGTTCACTGATGGCATCCTTCACGTCAATATAGCGGTTCACCATCTGCACGCCCTCATCCTCGGCGAATTCACGGGGAGTCATCTTCTCGGTCAGATGCATGTGCTTCTTGGCCGGACATATATTATAGTAATCGCACCAGTCACAAAGCGCCGATTCCTGATACGGAAAATTGTCCTCTTCTGTAGCGGTCTCGACTTCCTGTATAAGATGTATAGTGTTTATTTTCAACTTCTCAAGCTGCTGTTTCGTCCGCACTGAACGCGCCTCTTTGTCGAAGATAAGATAATGCCAGATCAATTCCACCGATTTTATGTCCGAAAACATGCGGGTAATCCCGATCTGATAAAGGGCCAGCTGACGTTCTTCATCAAAATGCTCCTGTGTCTTCCAGGTACGCTCGGTCTTGTAATCATGAATCTTATAGTTTCCCACCCCTTCTTCGGAAAGGCGGTCGATAAATCCCTGCAGCCTGTAACGTCCCGAATCATCTAAATCCACTTCCACCCTCTGCTCCAGAGCGAGGGTTTTATCGCGGTCGAATGGATGGTAATGGTCGTAGTAATCGGAAAGAGCCTTCAGCCCTTGATTGTAATAGTCTTCGAGTCTCAGATCATTTCTTACAATAAATACATTGTCATGCCATTCCCGTTCCCAGCGCGACCTGAAGTCATCCAACAGTTCATCTTTTGACCACATCCTGCTGTTTAACAACAGCTTATACATTTTCTCCAGAGACTCGTGACAGCGCGAGCCCATAAACGCCTCAATCGAATCCCTCTTTTCAACCAGCCTGTCCACATAGCGGTATTTATATTGCAGCGGACAGTTCTCGTATGTACTCAGTCTTGAATGCGAATAAACAGTCATCGATTCCTCGGAGATCTTAGTATATTAATGATTAACCAGATAGTCAGAACGCCCCCAAGTAAAAATCCAAGAAGTGATAATACAGGAAAACCGAATATCTTTAATCCCAATTGCGCATGCCTCAAAAGCGATGCACTTACCAGGACGGAGGCTATGATAAGAGATAAGGAAATCCTTTTAGAGGATTCGAACATCTCATTAGTCAGGTCATCCAGACCCCTGTGCCTGAACTGTACCTCCATATCCCCTTTTCTTATCTTCTGTGTAATTCTTTTCAGATCAAAGGGCAGATTGGTAACCATTTCCCGAAGATCGCTGAGAAAACCAAGTGAATCCTTTTTAAAAACCGAAAATTTGAAGCGCTCGGAGGCCAGATTTTTGATATACGGTTCGACCTCCTCTATCAGGTTAATTTCCGGATCGAGCTCACGAGCCACTTCCTCGGCTGTAATCATGGCTTTTGTCAGCAGCATGAAAGTGCTCGGCATACGAATCTGGTGGCGGTAAAATATATCCATCGAATCGATCAAAAGCGATTTCATATCGATCTGCCCCAGCGGTATCTTATGATAGCGGTACAAAAGTTCGGTGAGGTCGGATTCCAGACCGAGTTGATCGTAATTCTCCGGTACCAGATCGAAATCCACTACTGTCTTCAGAATTTTGCGCGCATCCCAGGTGGAAGCCGAAAAGAGAAGATTGGTCAGGAAATCCACGACCGACTGGGACAAATGCCCCACCATTCCGAAATCCAGAAGAATAATGCGGCCGTCCTTTCGGACAAAGACATTTCCGGGATGGGGATCGCCGTGGAAGAAACGGTCCTCGAAGATCATCTTTATAATGATGCGCAGTCCGCGGCGGGAGACCATGCTCAGGTCGATTCCCGCAGCTTTCAGTTTCTCCACGTCAGATATTTTTATGCCCTCGACATATTCAGCCACCAATACCTTGTTTGTGGTATACTCCCAGTAAATATCGGGGACTTTAACCGTGGGATCATCCGCATAATTAAGGGCAAATATTTCCATGTTGCGGCCTTCATACATGAAGTCGCATTCTCTGCGGGAGACCTTGGCCAGCTCATCGATCTGTCCGGTCGGATCGTAACGCTTCGATTCCGGCATAAAGCGCTCCAGGAGCTCGGCCAGATCACGAAGGATGATCATATCCACCTCCATGATCTCCTTCACTTTGGCACGCTGTACTTTGACCGCCACTTTACGGCCGTCCTTTAGCACACCAGCATGTACCTGCGCCAATGAGGCCGATGCAACCGGCTTTTCCTCAAGAGATTCGAATATCTCGGAAACAGGCGCCTTAAGTTCGTCTTCGATTATTTTGCGCACCAGAACGAATTCGAAGGGCGCCACCTCGTCCTGAAGCTTGGTAAGCTCGACCACAAGCTCAACCGGAATCAGAAAAGGCCGAGTCGAAAGCACCTGACCCAGCTTGATAAAGGTTGGCCCAAGCTCCTCCATTGCCAGGCGGATTCTCTCGGCATAGCTTTTCTCCGCCAGATCGGAGGTCTGCTTGAACAGCTTGCGTTTGCCGATTCTAAGGCGGGCGGCGATATTCATATGTCCCAGGACTTCGCCGAAACCGTACTTTACCAGAACCTCTATGATACGGCGGTATCTTTTGAAAACCCGCACTCTTCTCTGGAATCTATAATCGAATTTCATCAGTCCTCAGCATCCGCCCTTCATTACAGTCCTGCAGGTCAATTCCTGTAGGTCAAATCCCTCTGAGATTTGACGGACTCTCAGTACCCCAATCTAAAGATTGGGCCGCACAGTCACACCCTTCAGTGCAGGTCAAATCCTGAGAGGATTTGACAGTCTTTCGCTCAATAACCGACGTCAAAAGTCACAGACTTTTGACCTACCACTATAAAAGAACGGGTCGGCCGTAATGGCGCCCATCTTCACTGGCGATATCTTCATTATGCATACAGGAATGCTTAAAAGCAAATAAAAAAAGAGGGAGGCTGAAAAGCCTCCCTCATGTATTAAAGGCGTCTGGTTTACTTCATGAGAACCATTTTGCGAACATCGGTAAAGTTGCCAACCTTCGCTCTGTAGAAGTAGATACCGGAGGCCATACCCTGGGCATCCCATGTAACCGTTACACGTCCGGCATTATCATATCCGGAGAAGCTCTTCACAAGCTGGCCCTGGACATTATAAATGTCGATTGACCAGTTGGATGCTTCCGGAAGATCCAGACTTATCTCGGTTGACGGGTTGAACGGGTTGGGTGAGTTCTGCAGCAGCGCAAAGGCTGTCGGCAGAGCTTTTCTGTAGGTATTGACGGTCAGGTCGGCACCATAATAGTCAACAATGCTGACATTTGAAAGGGCCGCCTCTTCAGCGCCAATAACAGTGAAGAGCTCATTCTCGCCTGCAGAAACATAGGCACCATCGATATCATAGACCAGAACTCTAAGCTGTCCGTCGACAACATCATACTTCACATCCATACCATGGACGGTCGGCACGACGTCGGCCGAAGCAACATCATCAAATACGAACAGGGCGCCGCCAAGTTCAACATTTGCATCAGTGGTGACTGAGATTCCATTGCTGTTGTTAGCAAGTTCAACATCGACAGAATTTGCAAATGGAGCAAGTTTGTTAAACGGAGCAGCATCACCGGTGATAACTCTGATCAGGTAGACCAGGTCACCAACGGTCAGGACCTTACCGTCATTGTTGACATCAGAGGCCGCGATCTGGCCCTGCAGGTTGATGTCAAATACGGCCTGTCCGTAGATGAAGTAGTTGGTATACAGAACAGCATCACCAATTTCATTGGCGATTTCGTTCAGGTT
>WJIM01000312.1 GCA_014730285.1 Candidatus Zixiibacteriota bacterium | reverse complement strand
TTAGAGAGGCTGTATCCCAAACCCATTCATGATAACGCACATTGCGAGAATCGTCTCCCCAGCTTACAGCTATATACAGATAATTGGAATCGCTCAAGGCTATTATATCGACCAGTTCAACATTGTTATTTGGATTATATTCGGAAGTATCCACTGATATCAACTGTGTCTGATTTCCGGCATCCCAGATACCATCAAGGTCTCCGTCAATATCCGGGGCATCGCCGGGAGCGATATAGGTAACAACTATCTCATCTGTAGCCGGAAAAATAACCGGGGGTTCTTCGTCACTATCACAGGCCATAAATACAATCCCGCCGGTAAATATCACAAATGACAGGACAATCACTAATTTTCTCAAATCCATTTTGCTCTCCTAAATGATCGAAAGTTTATTAATACTTATACACGGCAAAAGTATTCAATTTCCAGCTATTGTCAATTATTATGTCTCCACTGCAAACAAATGTATCTGTTTTATGCCCAAATACTTATCCTAATCTAACACTTTTAGAATCATAATAGTCAAATCGTCCAGAATAAAATCCGGCGCCTTGAAATCGTCTATGGCATCCACAATCGTATGTGCAATTGCCTCGGCTGATTTTTTACGGTTTTTTCTGACAATATCCACAAGTCTCTCTGTCTCAAACTGCTCATTTTGGGAATCCTGCGCCTCAGTTACACCGTCGGTGAAAAATATCAGCACATCGCCCACATGAAGCCCGATTGGACGTTCCTCGTAGCGGGCCTCAGGTTCGATTCCAAACGCCAGGCCGCCCTCTGTCAGTTCAATTATTTCACCTTCCTTATCCACCAAAATAGGCGGAAAATGACCGGCGTTCGAAAATGTAAAAATCTTACTCTTATTGTCCAGGACCCCATAAACCGCTGTAACGAAATTGCCCCGATCCAGCGATTCACTCATAAGACGGTTAACCTTCTGCATTATCGCCCTTATGGCATAATTATTCCTGATTTCAGCAATCAGCGAGGCCCTGAAGGATGCCATAATCAGCGAGGCGGGAATACCCTTGCCGCTGACATCGGCAATCACCAGCCCTGTCTGACCGTCTTCGATATCGATATAATCGAAATAGTCTCCACCCACCTGATGCGATGAAATATTTATTCCGGCGATATCAAAACCTTTTAACTCAAGCTTTTTTCTAGGAAGAAAGGTCTTCTGAATCGACCTCGCAATCGAAACCTCCTGATCGAGCTGACGCTTCATTACCAGTTCACGGTAAAGCGAAGCCCTCTCGATTGCTATTGCAGACTTGGCCGCAAATGTAGATAATAGGTCGAGATCATGGTCGTTGTAGGCCCTTTCGCGGTCGGATTCTATGTTGAATACGCCTATGACACGATCCTTCAGTTTAATCGGCACCACCAGTTCGGATTTCGTGCAATTGCGGGCAATTATATAGCGGCTGTCGGTACTGACATCATCGACAACCACGCCCTGCCCGGTTTTAGCGGCCCAGCCCACAAGCCCCTCACCCAGCTTGTCTTTCAGCAGATTTTCGTATTTGGGATCATCGTAGCCCTTGGAGTGGATGGCATATAAATAGCCGTCATCCTTTAAAAGATATATGCTTATTCCGTCATAATCTACAACAAGTTTTAAAGCTTCGGCAATCGCGGCTAAGACCTCATCCTGTTCCAGAACATTGGCAAGCATCTGGGAGGTGTCAATCAACAAGCGGTTCTCGAAGGTCTTTTTTTGCACGATCTCACGCAGTTCCGCGTTTTCAAAAGCCATGGAGAAGCTGTCGGCCAGAGCTTTCAGAAAATCAATCAGGTTTTCAGTCTCGAAACAGGGACTGGTCTTGCTGTAAAAATCGAGATGTCCCGACCATTTGTTTTTAAAAAACAACGGCAAAGACAGCCTGCACTTATATTCCTGTTCAAGCTTTTCCCTGAAAAACAGATTCCACGGATCATCCTTAATCAGCTCTCCCGGCACCGACATTTCGAGGGCCTGGTTGTTGAAATCGAAATCTTCCGGATCGAGATGCAGCTTTTTTTTCGAGCCGGGCGACATAATATAGACATCATCCGGCGCCCGTCCTTGATCCAGAATCACCAGGCTGACCAGATCGGCCTCCGAAAGCTTCAGAGACTCCTCCAGAATGGTCGAAATAAGCTCACCCTTCTGAAGCGGCTGGGTAAGAATCCGTGAGGTCTGTGAGAGAAATTTCAGGCTCTCTATAAATCTCTTATCTATTTTCATGGCATTCAGCATTTTATTCACACATCGGCATATAAATCACGATAATTTGAAGCAATTGTCAAATTAAAATATCATATATAATACATATCGGGCTGGCCCACACGACGCTTAGGCGTGAGCTTATATAACATCAACATTAATACGATAAAAATCGCCAGAAGCACAATTCCAAGCGTTAATGAAAATCCGCCGTCCTGTGCCCGGACTTCTTCATTTCTGGCAAACTCGCCGACTATTACGGCGATGCCGTTAAAGATTATATGAGACAATACAGAATACAGAAAAGTTCCCCCGCGAAAGGCAATAATTCCCAGAAAAAGGCCGAGGATAAATAGCGATATAAAGGCCTGAATCTGGGCATGAGCCGCCGCAAATAATAAGGCTGTAAGGACAATCCCTACAGAAGGGCCGAAGCGTTTGATCAACGGCGGCTGAACCACTCCCCGAAACAGCACCTCCTCACAAATCCCGGGGATAACCGCTACCGCCAGAAAGACCACAACGAAGGGCACCGCCCCCTCGGGCATTAAAAGCTCCTGACGCATCTCCATCTGCTCTTCCGAAAAGGGAATATACTTCTGGATAAATTGCAGGATTATAGCCGCTATGATAACCAGAAATATTGTATTGAATATAGTTATAAGATTCAGGTCGATTCTGAGGAAATTCTTCGGCCTGACAAGATCATCAAATGAATACCTTAAATACAGCAACAGAATAACTGCGGGTAGCAGATAAACGCCTATCTCCACTATGAAGCTGATCGTGTGTATCCCCAAAAACTGGTTCAGGATCAGTGTGACCGCGGTGCTTATAATAAAGACAATCAGCGCCAGAAGAATGGCCTGTTTGGCATCAAGCATCGGCTCCGGATCGATAACATAGTTTTTGCGTAAATCCTTATTTTGCATGGGCAGCAATCTCGTGATGTCTGTTAATCGGCCTCGGCATACCTTGAAAGCCCCATACCGCAGGCGAGTTCAAGAGCGGCCTGAGCGGTAAGAATTTCATAGTGGATTATAACAAGATTTGAGCGGGCGGAGGTAAAAGCGTTTTGGGCGTCCAGAAATGATATCTGCGAAGCCAGGCCGTTATCATATTGCACCTCGGTAATCCGGTAATTTTCCTCCGCACTTTTTAGCTGATCTCTGGCAGACTGCCATTTGGCAATGCTGTTGTTTAGATTATAATAAGCCTCGCTGACCTGCAAATCGACAGATCGCAGCAAATCGGACTTAATGAAATCCAGACGGTTGATTTGTGCCTGGGCCTGATCCACCCGCGCCCCGCGAGCGCCGAAACTGAAAATATTGAATTTCAAGAGCAGGGACAGATTCCAGTAGTCATGCTGGAAATCGAAATTATAATCCTCCCCTTCCCAGCCGTATGTGGCGGAAAATGATATCTGTGGAAAATAATCGGCGCGACGGACTTTTTTCAGGTAATCAAGCGCATCGATATTATGCTGCACCTGCTTGATTTCAGCCCTGTTTTCGAGGGCAAGCATCTTATATTCCTTTACATCCTTACCTTCGAGTTCATCTATACCAGCAGTATCAGCAATATCCGCATCCTGCGACAGATTGATTTCGCGACCGGCATCGTAGTCGAGCAGCTTGTTGAAATACAGACGTGCCAGTTCACGCGAATTCTCGGCCTCTGACACAGTCTGCTCTGCCATGGAGACTCCCACTTCGGCCCTCAGCACTTCATTTTTGGCCACCCTCTCGGCCTCAAACAGCTTTTGAGCCGCCTTATGATGTTTTTCGGCCAGCTCCTTGTTTTCGACTGCTGTGTTAACCAGCTCCACAGTCATGGCATATTGATAGTAGGCCTGCTTTACTTTAAAGACAATATCCTCTTTTACTGCATCTAACTCGGATTTCGAGGCCATCAATTCCATTTCGCGGGCATTATACGACGACCTGATCATACCGCCAGTAAAAATCGGCTGGATCAAATTGAAGCGGGTATCGTGCTCCTTTTCTCTGAGGAAGCTGAATCCGGAGGGCTCCCCCAGTTCCACGCCCGGTGGAGGGTCCTCAATAAATTTTGAGGGATCGATTACCACTTCACGGCCTCCTCCCTGGCGCGAATAGCGGGCATTAAAATCCAAAACCGGAAAAAACCGCGAACGCGCCTCACTTTTGGCGGCCTCAAGTTCGTTGATTCGTTCTATGGTCTGTTTAATAGTCAGGTTCGAACTTAAAGCATGTTCGATATAATCTTCCAGGATATCGCTACTTTGCGCCAGTAAAGCCTGAAAGGCCATAAATGTTAGAAAAAGCGCTATTATGACGGTGCTCAGCTTCATATTAAAGCGAATATAGTGATTGGAGAGGTTACGGCAAGTAAAAG
>WJIM01000311.1 GCA_014730285.1 Candidatus Zixiibacteriota bacterium | reverse complement strand
GGCGATTATTTCAAGGAAGAGGCGATTTACTATTGCTGGGATCTGATGACAAAAGTCTACGGCTTCGATCCCAAACGCCTCTGGGCTACTGTTTATGTCGATGATGACGAAGCTTTTGAGCTATGGAAAAAAATTGCGCCGGAACTGGGTGACCGTATCCTGCGCTTTGACGAAAAAGAAAATTATTGGAGTATGGGCGACACCGGCCCCTGCGGACCGTGCGCTGAAATCCATATAGACCGCGGCGAGAAGTTCGACTACGGCGGGACGCCCTCGAGTGTGAACGGCCAGGGCGACCGTTATGTCGAGATGTGGAACCTGGTCTTCATGCAGTTCAATCGCGATGAAAAAGGCAATGTTACACCATTGCCGAAACCGTCGGTTGACACCGGCGCCGGACTGGAGCGTTTCGCCTGCGTGCTTCAGAATGCTGAGACAAATTTCGAGAGCGACCTTTTTATGCCGATTATACGGCATATCGAGGAGATCACCGACAAGAAATATATCGTAGGCAATGAGGGCCTTTCGCATAGAGTGATCGCCGACCATATCCGTGCCCTGACATTCGCCTTTGCTGACGGCGCGGTGCCCTCGAACGAGAAGCGCGGCTATGTACTAAGACGAATTTTAAGGCGTGCGGCACGCCATGGCCGTCTTCTGGATATGCAGGAGCCGTTTATATACAAGCTGGCCGGAACTGTAACGGATATTATGGGCGAGGCCTATCCCGATCTTAAGGCCAAGCTGGAACATGTGTCCAGTATTATCAAGGCCGAGGAGGAACGTTTCGGCGAGACCCTGGATACCGGCCTTGAACTGTTTGACAGGGTGGCTGAGAAGGTGGAATCATCCGGCGGCAAGACTATTCCCGGCGAGGAAGTGTTTAAGCTCTACGACACATACGGCTTCCCGCTCGACCTGACACAGGTCATGGCTCGTGAACGCAACCTTACAGTCGATGAGCAAGGCTTCGAAAAAGAGCTTTCCAAACAGCAGGAAAAGAGCAAGGAAGATTACAAGTCAAAGGGCGTGACTTTTGGCGGTAAGACCATTGATATAGATATTAAATCCAAGTTCACCGGATATGACGACCGATTCGAACTGGAAACAGAACTTGTCAATGTATTCGATACCGACAAGGACGGCAAGCTGATCGCGGTTTTGAAAAAGACGCCGTTTTATGCCGAGTCCGGCGGCCAAATCGGAGATAAAGGTGTGATCAAAAACGGCGGCTTTGAATTCGAGGTCGAGGACACCCAGAGACAGGGCGAGACCGCTTTGCATATCGGAAGGAATAGGACAGGCGATATTCATGATTTTGTAGGCAAGAAAGTAACCGCTCATGTTGAAGCCCGTTACCAGAAACCGACTCAGCGCAATCATACAGCCACCCATCTACTGCATAAAGCTCTGCAGGAGGTGCTGGGAGACCATGTGCGTCAGGCGGGGTCACTGGTAGCTCCAGACCGGCTTCGCTTCGACTTCACTCATTTCAAGGCGGTCGAACCGCCGGAGCTGAGGGCCATCGAGGATAAAGTAAACAAAGTCGTTCTTGAGAACCGTAAGGTCAAATGGACCATCACCGATTTCGACACCGCTAAAGAGAAGGGCGCGATGGCGTTGTTTGGCGAGAAGTACGGTGAGGATGTTCGAATGGTTGAGGTCGAGGGCTATTCGCGAGAGTTGTGCGGAGGTACTCATGTTCAGTCAACCGGTGAAATCGGGCCGTTTGTGATAGTGTCCGAGTCAGCGATTGCATCCGGCATGCGCCGTATCGAGGCGATTACCGGGGAGACAGCCATAAATTATCTTCGCAAAAAGCGCGAGGAGGCTGAATCCGCCTCGCAGCTTTTGAAAGTGCCAAGCGAAAATCTGGTAGAGAGAGTTGTAGCACTGACTGAATCGGAAAAGAAGCTCTCGCGCGAGTTGAATGAGATCAAGAAGAAAGCCGAGAAGGCCTCGGTAAAGAGCAAGGTCACCGCGGGTGAAGAGGTCGACGGCGTTATGCTGATTATCGATACTGTTTCCGGGCGGGATGCTGCGTTGACATATACAGACCAGATCAAGGACTCGGATAAGCCAACCCTGGTCGGATTAACAAACGGCGGTAATTATCTCATCGCGGCTTCACCCTCAGCTATCGATATCGGAATTACCGCCCAGAAGGCAATCAAGCAGATAAACGAGAAATTTTCCGGACGCGGCGGCGGCAAGCCGCATTTCGCACAGGGCGGCACTAAGGGCGATCTGAACGAGGATGATTTCAAAAATTGTCTCAGGGAATTTATTTCAAGCGAAAGCGGGAAATAATGAGCGTACTTCAGAAGCTTCTTGATATAAGAGATAAAAAAGGCGCGGGCTTCTTACTTTTAATCGATCCTGATGAGAATCGGATGGAGCAGCTTTCGGAGTTTATCAAAGGTGCCGCTAATGACGGAGTGGATGCATTTCTGGTGGGCGCCTCCCTCCTGCTTTCGGATAAATTCGAACAGACCGTAAGGCTCATAAAATCTGAGACCGATAAACCTGTGATCATATTTCCCGGGTCATCACAGCAGGTATCGAGTGAGGCGGATGCTATCCTGTTTCTGACACTGATCTCGAGCCGCAATCCGGAATACCTGATCGGCGAGCAGGTCAAGGGCGCACCGCTTGTAAAACAGGCAGGGATAGAGCCGATTCCGACCGGATATGCGCTGATCGAATCAGGCCGCACGACATCGGTGCAGTATGTTTCCAATTCGATGCCGATACCGTCAGACAAGCCGGAACTGGTGAAGGCGCATGCTCTGGCGGCGGAATATATGGGCATGAAGCTTTTGTACCTCGAGGCGGGAAGCGGAGCGCTTTATTCTGTACCGGAAGAAATTATAACGAAGGTAGCCGAATATGCCGATATACCAATTATAGCGGGCGGTGGTATCACCGCGCCCGAGGATGCCCGCGGTAAGGTGCTGGCGGGAGCATCATTTGTGGTGGTTGGTAATTTCTTTGAGAAGGATGGTTCATATAAAAGATTAGCCGAATTTTCGGAGGCGATTCACACAAATATAAAAAGTGAGATTGAAGTTGAGTAGCGATTTGAAAGAACATATCTATGACGCGATGGCGGATCGTGAGAAAATGATCCGCGCTGGTAAGAACAGCTATCCGGATGCGATCATTAAAATCGCAGAAGTACTAAGGGACAGCATTTCTAAGGGCGGAAAGATCATGCTCTGCGGTAACGGCGGCTCGGCGGCCGACTGCCAGCATTTTGCGGCTGAGATGATTGTGCGCCTGACCGCTCGTGTCGAGCGGGCGGCAATTCCAGCAGTTGCCCTGACAACAGACAGCTCTATCCTGACCGCAGCCGGGAATGATTACGGCTTCGATCAGACCTTTTCGCGTCAGGTCCAGGGTTTGGGTAGGAAAGGCGATATATTGATTGGAATTTCAACCTCGGGCAACTCAGAAAATATTATTCGAGCCTTCAAAGCCGCCAGCCTGAAAGGCATAACCCGTATCGGCCTTCTGGGCGACAAGGGCGGTAAATGCCTTGAGCATTGCGATCATTCAATCGTAGTCCAGGGCGACTCCACCATGCGTATCCAGGAGGAGCACACCTTCATCCTCCACACCATCGCCGAAATCACCGAAAAGCTTGCGCTGGAAGAGGCCTGATAGAAATATTATTGGCTTTCCAACGTTTCAATCCGGCTTTTCAATTCCTCGATTTCACTCGTAAGCGCCTCTACCTTTGAAATCAGAGCTGCATTGCTTTCGTTGGTCAGCAAGTCGTCAGCATGTTTTCTTGACTTTTCGATCTTTTCCATCTCTCTACGCAAACCTCTACCTTCTGAATGAGAAGATAATTTATCAGGAGAATCCCCCGCAATATTTTCATCCTTGGTGCCGCCACCACTTAATGAGGTGGGTATAAAAATTAAATCCATTTGAGGATCAGAGAGAGTGGCTTCATTGTCTTCACCTTTATTTGCAAGGAGGTAAAAAGTATATGTCCCCGGAGAGTCCTTATAAAATACTTTATGACAATTTACGATGCTACCATAATAACCTGCTGGCACATTAAGTGCTAAATAGGGGCCTCGCGAAAAATCATGACTGGGTTCGGTGGGTGAATCTGACACCGCCACATTAGCATAAGTGCCTCCGCTAATACCATGATCGAGATCTATTTCAGCAGTCGCCAGCGTAAAAATATATCCCGAGGTTGGGATGGTAATTTGTTTGGATAAATAGCTCTGCCAGCTTGTCGTAATAGGTATCCACCACATTACCGATGCTGCGCTGGCAATGCCAACTTCGTCAATGATATTGTGCCTGTCGATCGCGTCCTCTTCAAATTCATCGGCGTGCAAAGTACCGGCGATATGGGCATTTCCGTCAACATAGGCATTGCCGTTGACATAGAATTTTTCAGTTGGATTGCTGGTACCGATTCCAACATTGCCGCCGTCACTTATATGGATGCGACGATCCTGCACGCCGGTTTCAGCGATATTGAGGCCGCCCTGATAGTAATTTATGTGGTACTTGGTCTCGCCCGATTCCTGCACTCCTATCGATCCATTTACTGTGAGCGGATGAGTCAGATTGTGGGTGCGAATTCCCACCCTTTTATTGTCAACTTCAATTCGCATAAAGTTGATGCCTTCCCTGCTCCTGATATACAAATCATCATACGGCTCCAGAAATATGTCAGATTGTGCCCGGATTTTCAAATCGTTTGATTCACAGTCAATGCTGGTGTTATCCGCGCTGAACCTGATATCACCATAAGCGCCCAATAGCAGGTTGCCACCGACATGCAGCTTATCAAGGGGGGTAAGGGCACCGATTCCCACCGAATCACCGATATCTGCCAGATGGACATAGTTGCCCGACTGCGACCAGCCGTCCACTCCGCCCGGGGCGTTTATAGCAAAGTCCGCTGTATCGGCATGGATTGACCTGAAGGAATAAGGGGATGCAAGAAATGGCGTTGGAGGCTGCAGTGCATCTCCACCATCAACCTTTATACCAAGCCATAAAACCGAACCGTCGAATATGGAATCCGGCAAAGCCTTAACAGATCCGAGAAACACATTGAAAAGGCCGTCAATGATAATAACTGATGAATGCGTTTCCTGCCAGAGCATATCAGTGCCCGCTTCATCTGAATATATCCTGAAATCAAGCTCCACTGTATCATTAAGCGGATTCCCATGATTATCTGCAAGGCGGCCCTGGTAAGAGAAATAATGCGGTACATCCGAGAAAGCACCAACATTAAAGATGAGAACAAAAATAAGAGTGCATAATAAGGCGCTTATGACTTTCATGTCATTCCTCCCGTTATATATGTAGATAGCAATTCTATTGCGGAATGAATTATTTCACAAAGAAGTAAAAACCCCGTTGTATACGTAAAAACAGCAAAATAATGGATTAGTCAAGCAAAATTGGCACTTATTGATAACTGAGACCTGCTGAATTCATCCGGGGGAAACACAGCTTTATCCCCCAGATCAGAAAGAAATTACCAAGAATCTGGCACTGGAAGAGGCCTGATTCTTGAAATAGATTATTTCTTCTCGTATGCCTCCATTCGCCTTTTCAATTCTTCAATTTGAGCTGTAAGCGTTTTGATCTGTTCAGAAAGATCAGTATTATGGCTACTGGAGATGGTCGTGGCGTGAGATCTAGTAGCCTTGCTGTCCGAGGCGAGATCCATAAACAAATCGGGACTGATGCCGGCATCCGAAATGTTATCTTCTGGATCCGATGTTGTCACCCCACGTTTGCTGGCATACACAGTGGGAATGAACAAAAGGGTCATTTGTCTGTTTTTGAGCCATGCATTATTATCAGCGGATTCTCTGGCAATCATGTGGATCGTATGAGTTCCTTGGGAAACCGAAAAAAGTCTCTGAAATGGTATGCTAACATAGTAATTGCCGGCCGATACATTAAAGTCAAGCAAAAATTCCTGAGGCACACCTTCATTAATATCGTTGGGCAAACCCGAAAATCCAACCTCCGCACCAGTTTCTCCACTGACCAGGTGAATCAGTTCAATTCGAGCGCATCCCATGGCCAAAATATACCCGGAAGTGGGAACGGTAATCTCACGACTCAGACAACTATACCAGCTTGGGCTCAACATACACAAAGAAGAACTCACGGCACTGGCTATCCCGACCTCATCGACAATATTGTGCCGGTCGATTGCATCTTCCTCAAATGCTCCGACCTTGATAGTGTCTTTTATTTTTGCGTTCCCATATACATGAAGCTTCTCCTCCGCGCCAGCGGTTCCAATACCCACATTGCCGCCGTCACTGATGTGGATCCGACGATCCTGTACGCCGGTCTCGGCGATATTAAGGCCGCCCTGATAATAATTTATGTGGTACTTGCTCTCACCAGAATTGGCAATTGATATATCGCCATTTACGGTGAGTTTATAAGGCGGATTGAGCACACCGATTCCAAGCCTCTGGGTGCTGTTATCGAAATGAGCCCATGATGAACCGCCATCTCGTCTCCTGACATACAAATCATCGTATGGCTCAAGATAAAGATCGGATTGGGCTTTGACATGCAAATTATTTGATTCGCAGTCTATTCTGGTATTTTCCGGACTGAACTTGATATCACCATAGGCGCCAATCTGAAGATTTCCTCCCACATGCAATTTCTCGACGGGACCGAGCACTCCGATTCCCACAGAATCATCATTATCGGCCAGAAGCACGTAACTACCGTTTTGTGACCAGCTATCAACACCTCCGGGCGCGTTCATGGCATATTCCGCCGTGTCGGCATGAATAGACCTGAACGAATAGGGTGAGGCAATAAAGGGCGTAAGTGGTTCCAGTGTCGGCCCATCATCCACCATTATGCCCAGCCATAAAACTGATCCATCGAATATCGAATCCGGCAGCGCCTTGCCCGATCCGAGAAACACATCAAAAAGACCATTGATTACTTGGACTGATGGATGCACCTCCTTCCAGAGCATAGTATTGCCATATTCATCTGCGTAAATCCTGAAATCAAGCTCTACTGTGGCATTAAGCGGATTACCGAGACTATCTGTGAGACGACCCTGGTAGCTGAAGAAATGAGGGACATCGGCCAATAGTCCCGCGTTTATTATAAATACAAAACCAGCAACCATTAAAAAAATCCATGCGATTTTCATGAGATACCTTCCTTATGATAGATAGCAATTTATTTCTCAGATATATTCGCGGAGATGACTTTGCCCCGATGTATATATAAAAAAACGACGAATAATGGATTAGTCAAGCATATTTAGTTATGCCTCAGAACATTAATTTCTCGACCATAAAGCCATTTATTCAAAATCGCATCATTGCAGAACAGCTTTCCAATCATAAAAAGATCTGAGTATTTAAGCGCCTCACTTTTATAAATATTCTCTTTAACTACTTTCTGGGGAGAAAAGAAGCTGGAATGAATGAAATAGATGCTGTCTGCTTCGTATAGTAAAAAACCGACATGAAAATCCAGTCCAATAATAAATACGCCTTTGCCCATCCCCTTAATCTTCTCGGACAGGCGGTCAATACTGATGTTGCTATAAGTTCTGATATTTGATGTATCCATGATAAAGGTCTTTATTATCTTGCTTGCCGGAAGCCGGCCCAATGATCTGCGTGAAAATTTAAATCCCAGATCATGAAGAATATTGGCGACAAAATAGCCGCAGGCAATGCTGCCGTTCTGGGGTGCTGCAGTTATTCCGTTGAAATCCCAGTCTGTGCCATACCAGAATTCGCACAGAAAAGGCAGCATCTGATTCAAATGCGATCGAATACCGGCATAAATTTGATCCGTCGTATCGGCGATGCTGTCGAACTCGGCCTTTATAGAATCCTGTAGAACAGCCATACTCCACACAGCAATATTATATACCATACCCACTGGATTTAGATCATACTTGCATGATTCTCTCTGGCCATCATACCCATAGCTATAATTGCAAACGCATAGGAAGAGGGTCGCGAATATCAGAGGCATCGCAATTGTTCTCAGACGTGAATATTGATTGAACACCGATTTCATTTTGCACTTCCTAATTAGATGATATCTTCTTTATGAAAGACGCTCCTGCAGAAAAAACGTGCAATCTTATAACGCCCTGATTGATGCAGCTGAATTTGGCTATTCTTTTCTTTCTCTCTTCCGAAGCGGTTCGCTGGAATTCCAGAGGTATGCGTACAGCTTCAATTTGCAATCGGGCGTGCTTTGAACGGTCAAGATTTAGCATCATTAAATATCAATTTGACAAGCCCGCTCCATTTTCATATCCTTACGCGCATGAAGATCGTAACAGCAAAACAGATGCAGGAAATCGACAAGACTGCGATTGAGGAACGCGGCATTCCCGGTTTGGAACTTATGGAAAACGCCGGACGCGGTATTGCCGAATATCTATACGATATCTCCGATAATGACGTCTCCACAAAAAATGTCGCAGTGATCTGCGGTAAGGGCAATAACGGCGGGGATGGTTTTGTTGTCGGAAGATACCTTTCAGAATGGGGCGCGGCGGTAAATTTCTATTTGCTCGGCAAAAAGGACGACCTCAAGGGTGACGCCGAAACCAACTTGAAGCGCGCGCTTGAGATGGAACTGCCGATTGAAGAGATTTCCTCGCCCGAGGAACTTGAACTAAGTGAAGAGACCGATCTGATAGTCGACGCTATCTTTGGCACCGGCTTTCACGGCGATATAAGAGAGCCGATGGATCAGATGGTCGAAAAGATAAATTCCTACGATATCCCGATAGCGGCGGTTGACTGCCCCAGCGGACTGAACACGTCCACCGGTGAGCTTTCCAGGAGCTCGATCATTGCCGACTTCACCGCAACCTTGGCGCTTCCCAAAATCGGGCATTTCCTCTACCCAGGCGTGGAGCATGTGGGCGAACTGACCGTAATCGATATCGGTATTCCGGAGGATGTGATCGATAAAAAAGACCTCGATCTAAATCTGATAGACGAACTTTATATCGATGACCATCTCCCGCGCCATCCTGAGAGCGGTCATAAGGGCGATCTGGGCAAGCTATTCATCATTGCCGGTTCGGAAGGCTCGACCGGGGCTGCATGCATGGCCGCCAATACCGCCACGCGATGCGGTATCGGGCTCTGTTTTCTGGGTATTCCGGAAAGCCTGAATGATATCTGCGAAATTAAGTGTACTGAAGCATTAACAAGGACATTGCCTGAGGTCGGCAAAAAGCGCTGTTTCGCATTACGCGGCCTGGGTGAGTTCAAGCAGTATTTTGAATGGGCTGATGCCGTGGCGTTGGGTCCGGGAATCGGCACACATCACGAGACCAAAGAGCTGGTAAAACGGCTGATGTCTCGGATCACCCTTCCTACCGTAATCGATGCCGACGGTCTGAACTGCTTCCAGGGTGATGCTCAGCCCCTGATAGATGCCGAGTTCCCATGTGTGCTGACACCCCATCCGGGAGAACTTTCGCGACTTCTTGATGTGCCCATCAAAGAAATAGTGGCGGATCGACTGAAGTATGCCAGAATCGCTGCCAATCAGCTTAAGAAAGTAGTGCTACTAAAGGGCGCGCCGACTTTTATCGCAGAACCCGAGGGCCAGGCCTATCTCAATCCGACCGGCAATATCGGCATGGCCAAGGGCGGCTCCGGGGATGTGCTGACCGGGTTGATCGGAACGCTTTTGGCCAAGGGACTCTCCCCTCTCGATGCGGCCTGCTGCGGTGCATTTCTCCATGGTATGGCTGGTGATTTCTGCCGAGATGAGATCGGCTCGATGGGTATGGTTCCAACAGATATGATTTATATGCTGCCGGAGATTTTTCTCTATTTCCGCGAGTAGCCAAAACGCAGAATCTGCTAATCAATTTACCTCCTAAATCCGTGTGAAAATGTGTTTATCTGAGAAAATTAACATATCTGACAAAATTATTCCCTCATAATACGTTGCCATACAACACATTAAAACAGAACCAAAAAAATAATGATTTTATTGTAAGATTTATGAAACTTTTGCCCCTGCTGATGCATTTAATAGAGTGAAAGCGAGAGGAAAAGAAATGAAAGAGATTATTAAAAATATTTTAGATAGAATAAAAAAAGCTTTTATACCTCCCAATCCGGTTCCTGCGCCGGTCAAACAAATGCAGGATCAGGCGTATCCCTCCTGATAGATAGCAGTCCATTGCGGGTGTGTGGTCAAGGAGAAGTCTCCCAGACTTCTCCTACTTTTTTGCCTGAGATCATTAATAGATATTTTTGACTACTTATTATTGACAAATACCGGCTGCGATCGTCTTAACATTGCAATCACGAAACCGAAAATAATTATAGTTGACTGATAGACTCGATATGCTATT
>WJIM01000310.1 GCA_014730285.1 Candidatus Zixiibacteriota bacterium | reverse complement strand
TATTGCCATGAAACTCGGATTCGGATTTAATATGGGTCCTCTGAGCCTGGCGGATATGATGGGTCTGGACGAGGTAATGAGCTGGATGGAAAACCTCCTGCATGAGCTCTCCGAGCATAAATACAATCCCTGCCCGCTTCTGAGGAAGATGGTTCGTGCCGGACAGTTGGGCGTGAAAACCGGGCAGGGTTTCTTCAAATACGATTCAGAGGGCAACCGAATAAAGGAGGGCGAATAATGAATATTCTGGTTTTAAACTGCGGATCGTCATCGGTCAAATATCAGCTTTTTGATATGGAAAAGGGCATTCCGCTGGCCAAGGGTGATGTCACCCGTATCGGTATGAGCGGAGCGGTACTCAGCCATAAACCGCATGACAGGCCTATGACCAAGGTCTCGGGCGATATACTCGACCATATTATGGCAATCGAGCATGTTGTCTCGATACTGCTCTCCCCTAACCACGGTGTAATCAAGGATAAATCAGAAATACATGCGGTCGGACATCGTGTGGTTCACGGCGGTGAGATGTTTACCTCTTCGACGATGATTAATGAAGAAGTCATGATGCACCTTCGCAACATGATAGAGCTTGCACCTTTACACAATCCGCACAATATGCGCGGCATCGCAGCCTGCCAGAAAATCCTGGGCGATCTTCCCATGGTTGCGGTTTTCGATACGGCCTTTCATCATACGATTCCAGACTACGCCTATATCTATGGTCTGCCGTATATCCTCTATAAAAAATATCAGATCAGGCGTTTCGGTTTTCACGGCACCTCGCACTATTATGTTGCCCATCGCGCGGCCGAGATTCTCGAGCGAAAATTTGAAGAGATGAATATAATCACATGCCATCTGGGCAACGGCGCCTCGATTGCCGCGGTCAATCATGGCAAATCGGTGGATACATCGATGGGCTTCACTCCGCTGGAAGGTCTTATCATGGGTACCCGTTCGGGTGATATCGACCCTGCAATTATCCTGCGCATAATGGGACTGGAGGAGCTTTCCCTGCACGAGGCGCGTACGCTTTTGAACAAGCATTCCGGCTTAATTGGAATCTCAGGGGTATCCTCGGATATGCGCGATCTTCTGGAGGCCAAAGATGAGGGCAACGAGCGAGCTCGACTGGCATTTGACGCCTATTGCTATCGAATCAAAAAATATATAGGATCGTATGCCGCAGCTATGGGCGGTCTGGATGCGATTATATTCACCGGCGGAATTGGCGAGAATTCCGACGATGTGCGCGCAAAGGTAATGGGAGAAATGGACTGGATCGGAGCCGGTATCGACGAAAATAAAAACGGCTCTGCCAAAGGAATCGAATCGGACATCTCAACCCCGGATGCGCGAGTGAAAACGATGGTAATTCCGACCAACGAGGAACTGGTTATTGCCAGAGAGACTCAAAATCTAATAGAAAAAAACGTACAAGATAAAGAGGTTCAATCCAGCAGGTGAGCAAATGGAATTAAATGAAATTGTCTACAAAGAGGAGCTCTGCCCGAAAATCACCATGTTCAAAATCTATACCCCGGAACTGGTGAAAAAGGCCAAAGCGGGCCAGTTCGTTATTCTGCGCTCTTACGACCATTCGGAAAGAATCCCCATGTCAATCGGACATCTCGACCGCGAGGAAGGCCTTCTGACTATCGTAGTGATGGAAGTCGGAATGTCAAGCGCCGAGATCGTCAGGATGGATGTGGGCGAGAAATTCATGGATGTTGTGGGACCGCTCGGCCTTCCCACTCATATCAAAAAATACGGCACATGTGTGGTAATCGGCGGAGGTGTGGGAATCCCCCCCATCAATCCCATAGCGCGTGCATTGAAAGATGAGGGCAACAAAGTCTACGGTATCATCGGCGCCCGTAACAAAGAACTGGTAATTCTCGAGGATCTGGTTGGCGAGGCAGTGGACGAGCTAATCGTTACAACCGATGACGGCTCGTACGGGATGAAGGGCTTCGTTACCGATGCGCTTCAGATGCTGATCGATGACGGCGTCAAAATCGATTTTGTCATGGCTGTCGGCCCGGTTATCATGATGAAGAATGTGGCCAAATTGACGGAAAAATACGATATCGAAACCTGGGTCTCGCTTAATCCGATCATGGTTGACGGTACCGGGATGTGCGGTGGATGCCGTGTATCGATAGGCGGTGAAACCAAGTTCGCCTGCGTGGACGGTCCCGATTTCGACGGCCACAAGGTCGATTATGATGAGTTGATGCAGAGGCAGGGGCTTTATGTGGATCAGGAAAAAGTCGCCTATGATGAGTACCTGCATGAATGCAATTTAGGACTCAAGAAACCCAAACCGGAAACAAAATCAAAATAGATTTTAGATGTCCCTCTGGAGGTGGCAGTGGCAACCGAGCAGAAAAAAACAGATGATATACAATATGTAGAGCCGGGCCAGATCGGTCAGGTAGTAAAAAAGGACAGGCGCAAGATACCCCGTGTGATCATGCCCGAGCAGAAGCCCGAAGAGCGCGTGAAAAATTTTAATGAGGTTCCTCACGGCCTGACCCCGGAACTGGCTATAAAAGAGGCGCAGAGATGCCTCGAATGCAAAAAGCAGCCCTGCGTGCCGGGATGCCCGGTCGAGGTGGATATCCCCGGATTTATTATGCTGATTACCGAGGGTAAATTCGTGGAGTCTGCCCGCAAAATCAAAGAGACCAACTCCCTCCCCGCTGTATGCGGACGAGTCTGCCCGCAGGAAGAGCAGTGCGAACAGGTCTGTATCCTCGGCAAGAAAGGCAAGCCTGTGGCAATCGGCCATCTGGAAAGATTCGTGGCCGACTACGAGCGCGAGGCTGGCAAGATAAAAGTTCCGGAGATTAAAGCATCCACCGGCAAGAAAGTGGCAATCGTCGGATC
>WJIM01000309.1 GCA_014730285.1 Candidatus Zixiibacteriota bacterium | reverse complement strand
GATGCGATGTTCACCTTCCGGGGCGAACAGGATGTGGGCAGCGATATCGTTATACTGGAAATTGACGATAAAGCGGTCGATTACCTGGGATGGTGGCCCTGGCGGCATAATACAATGGCGCAGATGATCGAGGCGCTTGATTATTATCAGCCGCGGGCAATTTATCTCGACTTTAAGATCGAAAACAATGTTGACGATTACGTATCCGGCAATTCTCAGCTTCTGGCGGAAAATATTCTTCAGTCAAATAATATTATTATTCCCTTTGACGCCGTTCTTGGAAGCCGAACCCCGGCGACACGTGCCGCCCCGGAGTGGCTGGCGGCTTCATCGATCAAACCGGGCGTGGTTTCTCGCGATGACGTGGAGAAAATCCAGAGGATTGATCTGCCGGAGGATATTTTCGGGCAGGCGGCCAAATTTCTTGGGGCCGATGTCAACCTGTTTGAAAAAGACAACAGCGTGCGCTACCAGCCTCTGATAATGAAATACGAAAACAGATATTATCCCGCCGCGGAATTGATCCTGTCCGCCTTCTATCTCGGTATCGATCCGGCGCAGATAACTTACAATTCGGGCGAAAATATTAAAATTGGTAACAAAGTAATTCCCGTTACAGGCAAGGGACAGATGCTGATAAATTACCTGGGCAAACCGGGCCTCTTTCAGTCTTATTCGGTAAAATCCCTGTGGGAGGGTGAGGTGCCGGTTGAAGCCCTGGAAAATAAACTCGTAATAGTTACATTAACCGCTACCGGCCAGTACGATCATCTTAAAACACCACTGGCCGATAATATGCCCCCGGGTTTTAAAACCGCCACAGTAATCGAAAACATCATAAGGAATAATTTCATTAACTCGTTCGAAACCTCAGCCAATGCCGGAATCCTGGTTATTTTGGGCATAGGTTTATTCTGCGCCTTCCTTCTACCGCGGGTGGCACTGATTCATCGTTTCACGATTCTAATAGTATTTCTGTTTGTACTCATAAATATCAACTTTATTCTGTTTTCATCTTTCAATACCATTACAAAAACGCTTTATCCGGCGCTTGAAATTCTGCTATTCATGGCAGCCGCACCGATGATGAAAAGTAAGGCGGATATTCGCAGAAAAGAGGAGAGAGAACGCAGGGCCAGACTTGAACAAAAAGAAAGCTTGTTGCAGGCTCAAGAGAGTAAACCGGAATCACCGCCCCCCGAACCGAAGCAGGAAAAAGCGCCTGAGCCGACTTCTCCTACAGAGGCCAGAATTGAGCGGAAGAAAAAGATCGATGAGTACGCGCCGACAGAAGTCATGAAAGCTGCCGGACATGGTGATGAGGACGAGGAAACATCCGAATTATCGTCATTCGATCATTCGGTGGTAAACATCGATGATGCTGTTATCGATACCGGTGATGTAGACGATTCGGATCTGGATCCCGAACATCATCCCGCAGTCGAGGAATTGAGTGAACCTGCACCTCCAAAAGCGGGAACTGGAAAGGTCAAAAAATCTGCTGGCGGCGACAATATAGAAATTTCTTTCGACGAATCCGGACGCCCCTCGCAGTTCGGCCGCTATGAGATCCTCGATGTAGTCGGGCAGGGCGCTATGGGTACTGTTTATAAGGGTCTCGATCCGGCGATCGGCCGCCCGGTGGCATTGAAAACCATTCGTTTCGACAAGCTTGCAAATCCGGACGAAATCGAGGAGCTGCGCGAGAGATTCATGCTCGAGGCAAAGGCTGCCGGTAATTTCTCTCATCCGCACATCGTAACTATCTACGATGTCGGGCAGGATAAGAATATACAGTATATAGCCATGGAATATCTGGAGGGACGTACGCTCGATAAAATAATCGAACGCAAGCTCGACCTCAATTTCCGAATCGTGGGCAGCGTAATCTCGCAGGTTTGCAGCGCTCTTAATTACGCTCATGACCGGCATGTGGTTCACAGGGATATTAAACCGGCCAATATTATGATACTCGACGGCTTCAGGGTAAAGGTCATGGATTTCGGCATCGCACACTTCGAGTCGTCCAACATGACCCAAACCGGTGTTGCCATGGGTACGCCCAACTACATTTCACCGGAGCAGTTGGGCGGAAAAGAGGTCACAAAATCCTCCGACATATTCTCTCTGGGCGTTGTGATGTATGAGATGCTTACAGGACGCAGGCCTTTCGAAGGTGAAAACCTGAATAACCTGATAGTAAAAATTCTTAACGATGATCCCGAACCGCCCTCAAAGATCGATCCCAAGGTGCCGCTGCTGCTGGATCATGTAGTCATGAAGGCGCTGGAAAAGGACCCGGTTAAACGGTTCCATACGGCCACTGAGATGGAAAAATCTCTGCGCGATTTCATATCCTCCTTTGCACCCAAAGGAGTCAGATACTGATAAAGCTTCGAGGGAAGCATCAAAAAAGCGAAACGGCGCCCGAAACAGGCGCCGTTTTTATTTTAAAGCTGGATTTCTATGCTTATTCTTCATTTTCGGAATCATCCTTCTGCAGAATATCCTCTGCCAGCGAAAGAGCAACTCCCGAAAGCATTACCTCCACACCGAATTTCGTAAAATCGGATGAAATTAATTCGCGGTTGATATTGGAGTAAAGCGAGCAGGCGGCGTCACGTTCAACCACTATCCCGGAAATCTGTTCTCCGGTCTCGGATACGAATGTCACCTCGCCCAGCTCATCGGAGGTGACGAATCCAGAGCAGTTGTGTAGCTGGAGATGTGCTCCGCCGGCATATACCACAATCATCGCTCCGGTCTTTCTTCCCAGGGGAGTGTTGGGATAAATCTCGAGTATCAGAAGCCTGCGCGATTCCTTTGAGGCCACTTTGAGGCGGTAATGGTCGGTATCCCATTCTACTTTTTCCGCGCCGACAACATTCGCTATTTTATCGATCTTTTCCTTGGAAAATTTTTCCATTATTTTTTGTCCTTGGAATTATCTTCCAGTTCTGATTTTCCCTTCTCTGAAGAATCATCCAGGTTGCTGATCTCATCCTGGGTTTCCTTCATCGATTTCTTGAAATCCCTGATACCGCGGCCAAGGCCCTGAGCGATTTCGGGAATTCGCTTGGCGCCGAATAACAGAAGGACCGCCAGAAAAATCAGCAAAAGCTCGGTGGGTCCGGGCATCCATAACATATTAAATCCTCCTAAACCCATTATATATACCACCAGCGGAAATATATCAATACCAAAATCATAAAAAGAACACTCATGAAATTTATCACAACTTCGATACCAAAGCTAAAACTTATCACATAAAAATCGACATTGCCGGTATCAAAGCCAATCGGGATATTCTTCTGAAAGAGCGTCTTAACAGCGCCGTCAGGAAGATAATAACCGACTATATCGCCAATCAAGCCGCCCACAATTCCTGCCAGAATAAGCGAGAATAAAAGAAACATCAAATCCCGACGCTTCATACCACTGCCCTCCTGCTATAATACGCACGAATTGACTCAAAAAGTTTCAATCCGTCAGTTGAATTCAAAACATTTTCCACGGCACGTTCCGGATGAGGCATCATACCGAAAACATTTTTGTCGCGGTTGCAGATTCCGGCAATATTATCAAAAGAACCGTTGGGATTGGACTCAGCGGTAATATTGCCCTCAGAATCGCAATAGCGAAATACAATCTGGTCATTTTCTTTGAGTTTCTCGATCTTTTCAGGATAATCATAATAATTGCCGTCTGAATGAGCGATTGGAATCCTTAGTACCTGGCCCTGATTCAAACCTGCTGTGAGACGGTTCCCTACAGATTCAACCCGGATATTGACATACCTGCATATAAAACGCAGTCCCTTATTGCGAAGCATTGCCCCCGGCAGAAGACCGGCTTCGAGCAGAATCTGAAAACCGTTACAGATTCCCCAGACAGTCCCACCCTCACGGGCAAATTTGATTACCTCTTTGACGATAGGTGAAAAACGGGCAATAGCGCCGGTGCGAAGATAATCGCCGTATGAAAAGCCGCCCGGCAGGATCACAACATCGGAGCCTTTTAAATCGGCGTCCAGATGCCAGAGGAATTCCACCTCTTCGCTTAAAATATGCCTGACTGCGGCGTATGTATCATAATCACAGTTAGAACCGGGGAATGTCACCACGCCGAATTTCACTACTCCACCTCGATCCTGTAATCCTCTATAACCGGATTGGCCAGAAGCTTCTGGCAGATCTCATTCAATTCACGTTCCGCATCCTGCCTGTCGTCCTTTTCCAGATCCAGGTTGAAGACCTTTCCGGTAGAAACTGACTTCACTGAATTATATCCCAAATCCTGCAAAGCATTAAAAATTGTCTTACCCTGGGGATCAAGAACACCCTCTTTGAATACAACCGTAACCTTAGCAGAAACCATCTATAAACCTCACTGATTCATTATCAATTTGTTTTTTGCCGCGTTCTTTTGCCGCTCAAAAGCTTCAATCCCTCATTCACAAGTGTCATTCCGATATATGCCATTATCATGAAAAATACCGTTATTTCCGGCTTTATAATTAAGGGCAAAGCGAAAGCAATTGAAAGTAAAAACTTTAGCCATAGAGGATAGCTACGTTTGAAAAGCCTGAAACGAGGGAAATTTATAGTCGAGATCATCAAAATTATCAGTCCCGCGATCAGGCCTATTAACAGTCCCGGTAATGCGATCTGGCTAGAAAATTCAAACGTTATCAACACAAAACCGGCAAGAACTATCCCGCTTGATGTTATCGGAAGCCCAACATAGCCGTCATATCTATCTTTGTCATATTCCAGATTCTGGCGAATCAGGCGAAATGCCCCGGCCACCAGAAAAACTCCGGACAAAAGCCATGACCAGATTCCAACTGAATCCAGCATAAAGCTGTAGAGCATTGCCATCGGAGCTACGCCGAAGGTCACGAAATCGGCAAATGAATCGAATTCCTGCCCAAAACGCGTGGAGCCCTTGAGCACCCGTGCCAGCGTCCCGTCAAGAAAATCCAGGACCGCCCCAAGACATATAAATGCGGCCGAGGAAACCAGGTTGCCATTGATTGCAGCGCCAATTGCCAGAAATCCGCTTACCAGATTTCCGACCGTAAATGCGCACGGAAATATCGCCTTAAGATTCACTTACCGCAAACTCTCCTATCACCGTCTCACCCGCCTTTACTTTATCTCCGATATGAGACAGCAGGCGGACATTTTCGGGCATATAGACATCCACACGGGAACCGAAACGGATCATGCCGAACCGTTCTCCCATGTTAACCCTCTGCCCTTCACTAAGATTACACACTATCCGGCGTGCTATTGTTCCGGCTCTCTGGCAGAATCCTATCCTGCCGTAATCATTATCTATTTCAATTGTGGTATGCTCGTTCAGCTCCGAGGCCTTCTCGGTAAAGGCCGGCTTGAACTTTCCCGGATGATATTCAAGGCGGCTGACAGATCCTTCAACCGGTATCCTGTTTATATGTACATTCAGCATGGATAAAAAGATCGAGAGCCGTGTGCTGTAACCATTAAAATAAGCAGGTACCCTGTTATCGAGCGCCACGATTTTACCGTCAGCAGGCGAAATCACCGCCAATGCGTTATCGGGAACTTCTCTATCCGGGTCACGGAAAAAGAACATCACGAATGCCAGAAGGAGAGCGGAGGCCAGCACCGGATAAACCAGAATCGAAAGACCCAGAATAAAATACAAGGCCAGTAATACTACCAGCACAACTGCGCCGGGATATATGAAGTACAAACCCTCGGAGACGATTTTCATTTAAATACCCGCTTGAAAATCATATTCGTATGCTTAAGATATGATTTTACGTCAAAGATTTTCTCAAGTTGCTGCGGTTTGAAATGCTTTTTCAGTTCCGAATCGGCCAGAATCTCTTCCTTGAAATCAGCGCCCCCATTCCAGGCCTTATGCGCCGCTTTCTGAACAATCCTATACGCCTTCTCACGCGATCCCAGCTTATCTGTCAGCACCAGCAGCAACCTGCCGGAAGCCCAGAGACCGCCGGTCAGATTTATGTTCTTTTCCAGATTTTTCGGATATACCACAAGTTTTTTCAGGATATTCGTCAGCCTGACCATCAGGTAATGTAACCCGATCGTGCAGTCCGGCAGAATCACTCTCTCTGCCGATGAGTGCGAGATATCGCGTTCATGCCAGAGAGCTACATTCTCGAGCGCAACCTGCAAATTCGAGCGCATCACCCGCGCCATGCCGCAAATATTTTCGGCCGAAATCGGATTCTTCTTATGGGGCATCGCCGACGATCCGGTTTGCCCCTTGCCAAACCCCTCTTCCGCCTCACGAAGCTCTGTTCTCTGGAGATGACGCAGTTCCAGCGCAAATTTTTCCAGCGAGGTGGCTGTCATGGAAATCGCCCAGATAAATTCGGCATAACGGTCACGGCTGTTAACCTGGGTGGAAATCGGGGCAGGTTTAAGCCCCAGACGCTTACAGGCTATCTTCTCGATACGCGGATCGATATTGCCATACGCTCCCACCGCCCCGGAAATTTTGCCATAGGACACAACCTCGGCCGCCTTTTCCAGACGTGCCCGATTGCGCT
>WJIM01000037.1 GCA_014730285.1 Candidatus Zixiibacteriota bacterium | reverse complement strand
TCGGCAAGGCAACCTTCATCGAACTGGAAGAGCCGATTGTCGACGCCGGGACTTGATAATTTCGTGCAAATGAGAAAGCTGAAGTATGCGCCGTCAGGTTTCCCAACCTGACGGCCTTTTTTATATAGTGGTACCCCACATAAAAAATTTGGGTTGAATCGATCATCCTGCTATGTTTGGTAATGTGCGGACTTGTCCGGGCCAGACGGTGTATGTACTTGCGCCCGAGTTTTCCGATTCTGAATAATTATAAAGTCGAATTCAATACTAAAAACTCAAAATCATTCCGAAGGAAATATAATGCAGAAGCGCGAAATTATAGACCTCATCGACATCAGCCCCGCCCTCGAGTATTCGATAGCCGAATTTTAGTGCCAGGCTTTTATCGGGATAATACTTCAAAGCCAGGATAACATCCTCTGCCCTTCCCTGCGGAGCGGCCAGCGCATCGCCTGCGAATAAAAGCCCCATGCTACCCGAAAACATCCAGTCGATATGAAAGTTAATCAGCGGCACAAAGCCCTTATTGGTCTTTGATGCAACCTGATCATCCGATTCCACCCTGACCTCGGCATCCCGGAGCTTGGCGGTGAATCCCAGACCGATTGTCAGATCCGGTTCACGATACAGGTTGTATCGATATGTCAGGCGGTAGGAGTCGAAACGATACAGCCCCCGAAGGTCGGTATTGGCCGGAAAGGTCGTGCCCTCGAATAATATCTCCTTGTCGACACTGCCCTCGGCATCCAGGCGTAGCGGTGCGGCAAATGCTGAGAAGACGTGCCTGCCATCTAAAATATAAGTAACTCTCGTACGGAAGAAGAAATCCGGATCGACCGAGAAATCATCTGTTAGAGAAAAGCGCGTCCCGGTTTCATTGGGAATCTGTACATCATTGTAACCGTTAAAAACCGGGCCGAACTCCAGATCGATCTGCCACTGGGCAGTTAGATTCGGAACGACAAATAATAGAAGGATAAATGTTGTCGCAAGGTCCTTTAGTTTTGGCATACTCATATACCCCCTCCTTAAATCTTAACTTACCATCATATAAACAATTGTTGACAAATATCAATCTGCATTTATAATTATTTCCAAAGATCATAATCTTTATATGACCATACATCCGGGGCCGATTGCACCAGAAAAAAGTTCTTAGTGAATATGGCTTACTATGCCAGGGGCGCTATAAGCAGGAGGTAGTTATGTGTTTCAGGACTTTATTGAAATTTGCCGCGCTTGCAATTTTTCTAATGTTTTTCACGGCACAATATTTATCAGCTCAGGATTGGGGTGATATTGAAGAGTGGGAAAAAGTTATCCAGCCTCCCGCCGAGTTTGCCGATGAACCCGCCATGGTGCTTTTTGATAAGGGCGAAATGAGGATTGATATTTCTGGCATGACCTTTATCAGGCATGTCCGGATTAAGGTCTTTGATAAGGACAATGTCGGCGATATTGCTTCAGTCGATATCAGTTACTATGAGAATGACAAGTTCAGCAAGTTTAAAGCACATACAATTCTTCCTAACGGAAATAAGAAAGAAGTTAAAGATAAATTCGAGAAAAAGGCAAACCATTATAAAACGCTGACGTTCACTTTCCCTGCCATAACCGATGGTTCTATCCTGGAATATCAATATAAGATTTTCAAACAAGGGATTAGCTCAATTGAACCCTGGTATTTCCAGAATCCGGCCTACACTTTAAAATCGATATTTTCGGTAACTCTCGCTCCCGGTTTTACCTACAATGCTCGTGTAAGCAACCTGCCATATCATCTCCAAAATCCAAAAAAGGAGACAGTGAGGGAATTTTCAGTTGTGAAAAGCAAGTTCATGTGGGAGGTCGACAGCCTTGCCCCGGCCCGCTCTGAGCCCCTGGCGGGTGCGGTCAGCAATTATAAGGCGTCGCTTCATTTTCAGCTGAGAGCCTATAAAGACCGTTATAATGATATTTCATTTATGCCGAAATGGGAAGACATAGGAAAGGGTATGAGTAAATCTATTAATGAATCCTTTGCCGAAAGTGAGAAGTTACCTTCTCTTGCCGTTGAATTAACTGCCGGGGCTGCATCGCTCGAGGATACGATAACCGGTATTTATGATTTCGTGCGTGATTCTATTTGGATAGATGAAACCGGTAGGCGCAGTTACTATAATAATGATTTCGATAGATTGATCGAAGAGAGGGCAGGCTTTGCAATACAGAAGAACCTTCTTCTGGTTGGGCTTTTGAGAGAGTGCGGATTGAATGCTAACCCATTTCTTATCGGTACCAGAGGATTCTGCAATTTGAATCCCAAAATTGTTCAGATGAGCCAGTTTAACCACTTAATATGCCATTTAGGCCTGGGGGATAAAACCTATGTGCTGGATACCGGAGAGAGATCTGTAGTCTATCCCTATGTGCCCTCCTATGATCTGGTTAAAGCCGGACTGTTGGTGGTCGGGGATTCCTCCCGCATTTCCAATCTTCCCCTGCCTCCCGAGAGAAAGAGCAGCATACAGTTGAATGCGGTTATTAATCTGCATGAAAGTGGTTCCGCAGTCTGCTCAACATTTATATGTGTACAGGGATATGAGAATGCCGAATATGATGAGTATTTGATGGACACCGTTTCGCAGCAGCAGATTGCTACAGGCATGCTGGAGGAAGTTGAGTTCGATTACGAAGTCCATGAGGCGGTTACCGGATATTATCCCGAGGGAGACAGCCTTAGTATCCAGATGGTGGTGGAGTTTCCTGAATTCGGGTTGTCTCTTGGAAATACAATGCTCATAAATCCATGTCTTCTGCCCCTGATAGATAATCCTTTTGATAGTGATAAACGGCAGTTTCCGGTGGACTTCCAATATGAGTATGTGCACTATCACCAGGTTACCATAAATCTGCCGGAAAATATGACTGTTGCGGACCTTCCGGTTAATATCACAAGAAAAAATGACTGCGGCAAATATATGAGATCCTTTATGTCGAATGGAAATTCGATTGCCTCCAGCCTTTATTTCAAGCTCAACAAGGCGACCTTTCTGCCTCAGGAATATGACGGATTGAAGGAACTTTTCGATGAGGTTTCCGAAACCAGCACCGACCAGATTGCGCTTATGGTTGCCGAATGATTAAATTCCGCCGGTTTCCTCGCGCCATTCAGCCAGTATCTCCATCCACTTTCTGGCGCTGGTGACGCCCCGGATAGGCTGCCCCTCGGGCATAAGCTCCTTGAGTTTGATCGGACGCTCCTCGTAAGCCCAGTCGTAGAAGCCTTTGTAGGCCTCAGCCATTCTGCGGATACTTTCCCGGGTGTGGATATAGGTGATATGCCTGATCTTGCCCTCTTCGAACACTGCAATCCAGGGATCGAAGTAGATCGTGTCGATCGTGAAGGCTTTGTACCAGTCATTGGTCTCGGTCTTGCTGCAGAAAACCGTATCGCCGCGTGTCTCCTTTACCGTAAATGACACTTGTGTATTAACGATCGAATCCCACTCTGCCAGCGGACGAAGCTCGGTTTCTGTCAAGGGACTTGAGGTCCGTCCCATCTCAATCGTAACCGGCTCGGTATAGAAAGCCAGCACAGCGTCGACATCATGGCTGTTAATAGCTTCCTCGTAAGCTTTTATTTTGGCTTCCGGACCGCCCCCGCATGATACTGCCAGTGTTAACAAGAAGAGAATCGATATTGCAGCAATTGTTGTTTTAGCCTTCGGTTTTATTGCCAATGCTTTCCTCCTGCCTGATTGCCTGCTGTTTTTTATTTATATACACAATCCCGAGCGGCAATGCAATCCCATAAGCGCCCCACAGTAAAAATCTCCAGGGCGATTCCAAAGTCAGGAGCAGAATCAGGAAGGCGGCCAATGCCAATGTCATAAGAGCGGCAGCCTTCAAAATAAAGTGTTTTTCCTTTGCGGTCTGAGCCCGTTTTACACTGCAATATGTGCCATAGACGGCTCCCAGTAATCCGATTGTGCCGCCCAGAATCCCGCCGATAAGTCCCGGATGCATAAAAAATCTCCTTTTCCGGTTATACATTTGAATCACAATCTTAGATCGGCAAAAAAGCAGAATTGGTTTAATCGGGAATTCGTTGCTCAAAAATCTATGTGCATGTTTTTCAATGATTTAGCT
>WJIM01000308.1 GCA_014730285.1 Candidatus Zixiibacteriota bacterium | reverse complement strand
TAGCGGTGGCGGTACCAACAATGCCGCCGCCGATAATCGCGATGTCGTAGTTATTTTTCATCTACAGTAATATCCTCAATATTGACCATTGTAAATATAACAGCTTAGCAGATCAAAAGTTAATTTAAAGTCAAATCTCTGTGGGATATAATGCTATGTGTGTAAACGATTCAAATTATATACTTGACAATTATTATCCGCTTTTGTATATAATCCAGCATCAGGAACGTGTGAGGTTTAAAAAAACTCCGCAGGACATAAAAAAATAACTTAAAATGATATCAATCTCATTAAGACCTTTGACCTGACAGCGCAATTAATTCTTTTTGGACCCCCATAAAACTTCAGGAGGAAGAGAATGAAAATATCCTCAGTTCTATTTCTACTTATTTCAGTTATGTTATTCGCAGCAATTCAAAACATTGCAGCAGTACCCCTCGAGCTCTCTCAGCAGGGAAGGCTTCTGGATTCATCCGGAGAACCGGTTTCTGACGGCAACTATCAAATAACTTACGAAATTTACGACAGTGCCGAAGGTGGCAATTTGCTCTGGTCGGAAACCAAGAATGTTTCGATTTCAGATGGATTTTATTCTGTAACTCTGGGTACGACCACGGCATTATTGCCCGATGTATTCGGTCCGAGTTCCGGGACTTCAGCGGGACCGTTGAGGGAAACCTACCTTCAGATCAGTCTGGGCGGAGAGGTGCTTTCGCCTCGGCAGAAGCTGGTTAGTTCACCCTCAGCGGGGATAACACAGCGTGTGCGAGGAGATATTCGGACCAAAGACGGAGAGTTGATCATATATAATGATCCGGATGCCGATGACGACGGCATTCTTATGGCAGTTGATGATTCCGAGACGAAACTATCGATAGAATATGACGACGGTTTGCGCACTTCCGGCAGATATGATAAGGCCAGCCCTCTGCTTTATGAAAAGCTGGTCAAGAATGTTGGAGATACAGATTCGTCCTCAGAACAAACTACTTTAAACGAAAGCGGCTTTTCGAGAACAGTTTTTTCCGAGAATACGGCGGGAAGAAGTTCATCTTATGATAAATCGACACCGCTTCTTTATGAACGGCTGGTTACACATAAAACAGGCAGCGATTCATCGTCGTCAGAAACTACTGTCGATGAAACGGGCTCATCTCACACATTAAGCTCAACCGATGGAGTAGTGTTCAGCAAACGCACGGATAAGGCCACACCCTTTATTTATCAATCTCTCCGGTCGCGTTCAAACGGCAGCGATTCATCATCCAGCGAAACTACTCTGGATGACAGCGGCGCCTCAAACACATTGAGCTTTACCGATGGAGAGCTTATTTCGAAGAGAGTAGATAAGGCCACTCCCCTGCTTTATGAAGCAAGTTGTCTGTCTGTATCTCCGGCCGGAGATACATCGGCAGTCACCACAACGGTAAGCCAGGAAGTTTGCAGTTCAGTAATTTCCAAGGCGGATGCCAAGCGGGCGCTGAGCGGCTTCATAGATAATAATAAAGCCGGAATAGTATTCAGGAATACTGACACCGACGATACGACTATCTCGATAATGAGTTTTGATACCCGAAGCTCGTTTGGAATAAGTGAAGAAGGCGTGAAGATCAGTCTTGGCGCAGATTCAGGGTCAGGTGAAATCAGTATTATCAAAAAGGAGTCAGGTTCGACACCCGACACTACAGTTAAGCTGGATCGTGAAGGCAATGCCCTTTTAAAGGGTACTGTCAGCGTCGGCACCCCCGAGCGGATTGCAACGCTTACGGTGGGCGGTGATGTTTGCGCTACGGGTACGATCGGTTCATGTTCTGATGCTCGATTCAAACAGAATATCGATCGCATTGATAACGCTCTCGGCAAATTGCAAATGGTACAGGGTGTCAGCTATGACTGGAAGACCGATGATTACCCCGGCTATGAGTTTTCCGAGGCTCGGCAAATCGGCCTGATCGCCCAGGACCTGAAAGATGTGGTTCCGGAGGTTGTGAATAAAAACGCCGACGGCTATTATTCCATCGATTACGGCAAGCTCACCGTTGTTCTTATCGAGGCCGTAAAGGATCAGCAGAAAATGATCGATGAATTGAACTTAAAGATTGAAGATGCCAGAGCCGAAAAGCAGGAAAACGCCGAGTATGAAGCCAGGATCGCGAATCTGGAGGCAATGATGGAAATCCTGATGGCTGAGCGCGAAAGCAGCGAAAATGGAAATGAAAACCATGCATCCAAACAGTAAGGGGGAGGGTATGAGATATATATTCTTATCGATTATCCTGATATTAATCCCGGTCTTTTTGATTGGAGAAGAGACTCGCGGAAGCGCTGATCCGCAAACCGGCGAGCAGATCAAATGGCAGGTTGTCGCTTCAGGCGGCAGCAGTACGAGTTCAGGAAGCTATCATCTGTCCAGCACAACATCCCAAGCCAGCGTGGGGATGAGCAGTTCCAATAGTTATCAGTTGGCACAGGGCTATTGGCAGGATTTTGGCCTGGGAGAACCTGATTTTATCTGCGGTGATGCCAACAGCGATATGACAGTTAATGTCAGTGATGCGGTCTATATAATAAACTTCGTTTTCATAGGGGGTGGCCCTCCCGTACCTTATGACAGCGGAGATTCCAACTGTGATAATACGGTAAATGTCTCCGATGCCGTCTGGGTCATAAACTATGTTTTTATCGGAGGGAACGATCCCTGCGATACTGATGGTGATTCAGAAACTGAATGCTGATCTGAAATTATAATTCCCGCTCATCAAAATGGGCGGGAATTTTTTTATTTCCAATTAATACTTGACAAATATTATCATATTTATATTTTGAATGCGGATGATAATTATCTTATTTTAACGCTATCCGCACCTCTTGATTTGAAATGGCAACATTCGAGCGAAGCAGAAATACCGGTCCCGCTATCCGGTATTGGTTATATCATATAATTTTAAATCCTCGGGAGGATTTATGTCCGAATTTTTATCCTTAGTAAAAAATCGAGGACACAGGCGCCATTTCATACCCTGGGCCGCCTGTTTCCTTATTCCGCTACTGGTTTTATTGCCATCAGCGGCCTCAGCCGGACCGTCAGGAGATTACGGTGATGCTCCGGTTGGAGATGCGGTTGACAATATTGAAGCATATCCGGGAGTGCTATCGCGCTTTGTATCATACTACAATCACACCAATACGGTCTTCATGCCGATGCACGATCATGGCACTTATGTCAACAGCGGAGCCGAATTTCAACTGGGAGTAATTGCCCCCTCCATCAAGACGGATACTCAGCAGGATCCGGCGCTGCCGGAAAACGACTGTTATCCGCTGATACTTCTGGAGGGTACACATCCCACTCCGGGACCTAACCCATTGGCGTCATTCGCGATAGATATTACGACTACAGCTTCGCATAATCCCGATGATACGCTGTTTATCAATGTTTTTGTCGATCAGAATCGCGACGGCCAGTGGAAAGACGGTTATTTATTCGGTACGCAGGTTTTTACCTGGAATAAGGAATGGGCTTTCGAAGATTTCGCGGTGTTTCAGGGCGCGGATCAGACAGTACTGCATACATTATCATTCTTCCGCATGGCAAATCCCACCGAGGATGTCTGGGTCAGGGTAATTGTATCCAATGAAAGGATTGGCGCAAAATACCGGGATAATCCGCCTGTCGGAATAGGTATGTGGGATGCGACTATGCCCTCGACTGTTACGGCCACAGGTGAGGTTGAGGATTTTCTATTAAGCTATTATTCCAATCCCATGGCCATGCCGACCACCGGCAGCCGCCCTTACGGCATCGTATTGCGGCGTTTCCTGCAGCCCAATCCGCCGCCGGGCGCGCCCAAGCCGGACTGCTTCCTGTTTTTTGCTAAGGCTACCTATCCCCGTCCGCCTTTCGATCTCCGCAGACGAGTGATACTTACTCCGGCCTGTGCTGATGGTGGGGTTGACTTTGGACTGTCGTTTACGACGGCAAATTTGAACGGCGGATGCGATAATGCCGACGCCCTGGTTGGGATTTATGGATATAAACTGGTTGAGGGCAGGGGTATGGAACCGATTGTTACGCAAACTGGCGCTCCTCCGGGACTGGCGGCACCACCGCTTGTATGTCCTCCCGCCGGCCCGAATTTGACTCTGCCCGGGGCTCATCCGGATGATCCGATCAATTTCACCAAGGATGAAGAAGGAGTAGCGCCGGTAACCAACTGGCGGGCCGGTACGAAATTTTTCAATGCCTGCTATCCCGATCCACCGCGTTACAGACGTTACGCCTCAAAGCTGATTGCCAAGGCCTGTGGCTCGGAAATAGCAAATCATACCGCCGTACCCGGATACGACGATCCTTACAATTACACGGTTCCCCAGAGCACCCTGGGACCGCATCCGGGACAGAATGCCGAGGTGCATTTCGTGCATGGCGGATTGTGGGAAAAATTCGAGGATCCGGATGAGCCCGTGCCGTTCCCCGATCCGGATTTCACGGCATTCAGTTTCTATACAACTCAGCCCTCGGGTTTTGCCGACCTGGTAACGGATGACTTCAATTCAGCGCCATCTTCAGCCCGATTGTTTAATGGCGGATACGAAGTCTCTCCCATGATTCCCGAAGAGACCATACCGGAAGCTGTGGAATTCTGGTATAAAGGAATCGGCGGAACATACACGATTCTGGGTACCGGAGATCCGCTTGTCGGAACTCTGCCCGAGGCTGAGAGCTGGACCGAATTTTCCATCCCGCTTCCGGCAGAGTATATTCCGGAGTTTATACAGTTCGAATTTCTTGACGGATACCTCGACGATATTTTCCTGCCGCTTACGGGATATTCGCCGGATGAAGCGCAGCCTTATCAGGATTGCAACGACAACGGCACTCCCGATGATCAGGATATCGAGGACGGCTTCTCCGAAGATGCCAACGGCAATTTCATTCCCGATGAATGTGACGGCTACGTGCCTCCTGCAGGCTGCGGCGATGCCAATGGAGATACCAATGTTAATATCAGCGATGCCGTTTATGTCATAAATTATGTTTTCATCGGCGGCGATCCGCCCGATCCGCTTTCGAGCGGGGATGTGAACTGCGACGGCACGGTCAATGTCTCTGATGCTGTCTGGATTATTAATTTCATCTTTATCGGAGGAAACGATCCCTGCGATACAGATGGTGATGGTGTACCTGATTGCTAAAAGGGGAGATAACAGAATACCCGCCCGGTTTTTACCGGGCGAGGTATTTTTTGTATCCTGGATTTGCTACAAACCCAGCATTTTTATTTCATATTCGAACTTGGACGGCTTGAGGCGGATCAGCCAGCCGTCGCCATAGGGATCCTGCAGGGTAACATTGGGATCGTTCAGGACTTTTTCGTTTACCTCCGCAACCGTCCCGGATAATGGCGCCACCAGTGAATGCGACTGCAGGTCGGCTGAAATTATCTGCAGGAATACTCCTCCCTGACGGAGCTCATCGCCCTTGTCGGGCAGATGAATCGACTCGATTTTGCCCACGGTATGCAGGAATGTCCGCTTGACGCCCAGAATCACGGTCTCGTCCCTCTGTGTCATCAGCCAGGAATGATCGCCGATATTTTTGAACATCTTGCTGTTCTTGACC
>WJIM01000307.1 GCA_014730285.1 Candidatus Zixiibacteriota bacterium | reverse complement strand
TCGTTCCTGTTCAATCTGCCTGCCTTCAAAATCGGGGTGGCATTAGGGCATCGAGATTTTATCTCTCCCCTGCGCAAATTCCGCATGACGTTTAACCAAATACCGTCGGTCTTCGATATGGAAATCGCCGATAAGCTTCTGGACAACCGTGAGGAGGTACAGGGCTTTTTCTCGCAGAGATTCGCCGAAAACCGCAAGCTGGTTTACGACAGGCTGGATAATCTGGGCTGGGAGTATCTGCCCTCGAGCTATGCTCCTTTCGTATGGATCAAGCTGCCGCACAGAAGGCGTGTGGCGCTGACATTCTGCCGTATGCTTTTGAAGCGCACCGGTGTGATTATGCTCCCGGGATCGTTTTTCGGCGATGAGGGCGAAGGTTATATTCGTCTGGCTTTGGGGCAGTCCACCGATAAGCTGGAGGAAGCTTTCAGGCGGATCGAGAATTACAAGAAGGTTTACAAGGTGCCGCGAAAAATGAAGAAATCGAAGAGGAAATCAGATGCCGGATAAGATCAAAGTCTCGAATATGATTTTCTATGCTTATCACGGTACCTCCTCGGCTGAGAGAAAGACCGGCAATCGCTTTGAGGTTGATGTTGAAGTGCAGGCCGATTTGTCCAGGGCGGCCGAAACCGATAAACTGGCCGATACGATCAGCTACACCCGGATTTATCATATGACCAATGAGCTTTTCGGTTTTAAGAAATATAATCTAATTGAAAAGGTGGGGTATCTTCTTGCAGATCAAATCATGCAGGAGTTTTCACCGGAAAAGGTGATAGTCAGAATTCGCAAAAAAATCCCCCCAATTCCCGGAAACCTCGATCATGTCGAGATCGAAATAGAAAAACCCTAAGTTAGGATTGACAACTGCTCAATCTTTTGTAAATTCAATTTATGCCTGAAGATAGAATTTACCTCAGTCTGGGATCGAATCTCGGACAGCGGGAAAAGTTTCTAAAATCCGCATTGGAGAAGATCAAAGCTTCCCATAAAGTCGTGCTGAAAAAGATTTCGCCGGTCTATGAAACCGAGCCGGTGGGATTCTCCGATCAGGACAGATTTCTGAATATTGCGGTTGAGGTCAAAAGCAGCCTTACGCCTGAGGAATTGATGGGCTTTCTCGAGAAGATCGAAGAGCAGATTGGTAATAAGGCGGAGTTCAAAAACGGTCCGCGTGAGATTGATATCGATATATTGCTTTACGGTAAGCAGGCATATGAGTCGGAAAAGCTTAAGGTTCCGCATCCGGGTCTGCCGAAACGCGAATTCGCCCTCAGGCCTCTTCTGGACCTTGATCCGTTTATAGCCGATCCCACCACCAATATGCCCTACAGCGCCTATCTTAAGAGGATAAAGGGGGAAAAGGATGTCAGTATTAAACGCGAAATAAATCTGGGGATTTGGGAATAAAGATGAAGTCAGTGAATTACATTGCAGTAGAGGGCCCCATCGGGGTGGGCAAAACAAGTTTGGCGAAACTTCTGGCCGACAGAATCGATGCGCATCTGATTATGGAAGAGGCGACTGAGAATCCGTTTCTGGCGGATTTTTACAAGGATAAAAAGAAATATGCCTTCCAGACCCAGATATTCTTCCTGCTGGCGCGTTATCAACAGCTTGCCAAGCTGAATACGCATGATCTCTTCCACAGCCGCATTGTCTCAGATTATACTTTCGAAAAGGATCAGCTTTTTGCCAGGGTAAATCTGGAGGACCGCGAATTGATTCTCTATGACAAGATAGCCGCCTCGCTTTCCAAGGACGTGCCCAAGCCTGACCTGGTGATCTTTCTGCAGGCCGCAACAGAGACTCTTTATAAAAGAATCAAGCAGCGCGGGGTGCCGTTTGAGAAAAATATCGATCTCTATTATCTTGATGAGCTGAATGAGGCCTATAATTATTATTTCTTCGAATATGACGGGACTCCGCTTCTGGTGGTCAAGACCGACGAGATTGATTTCGTGAACAATCAGGATGATTTCAATGATCTGGTTGAGCAAATCCAGAAGCCTCTCTCCGGAACACATTATTACGTTCCCCCCGGATCATTGGAACTTTAATGGAGAAAATCGATTAGAGGTATATGTGAAATCCGATAAAGTTACAGCCCCAAAATTGGTCAAGAAAAAGGGTGACGGCGAGAAGATTGTCTTTCTCACCGCCTACGACTATTTCACCGCCAAACAGCTCGATGCCGCCGGAGTGGACGGTCTTCTGGTGGGCGATTCCCTGAATATGGTCGTTTACGGGCATGAGAATACGCTATCCCTGCCGCTGGATCAGATATTGTACCATACCGAGGCGGTCAGCCGTGCCGCCAAGCGTGCTCTGGTTGTGGGCGATATGCCCTTTATGTCGTATCAAGCTTCTTTGAGTGAGGCTGTATGGAATGCCGGACGTTTCCTGAAAGAGGCCGGAGCGCATGCTGTCAAGCTCGAGGGCGGAATCGAGATGATCGATGTTGTCATGCGTATAGTCGAATCGGGCATACCGGTCATGGGACATATCGGGCTCACTCCGCAGTCAATATTCAAATTCGGCGGGTACCGTGTGCAGGGCAAAGAGGCCACCGAAAAGAATTATCTGTTCGAATCAGCCGAGGCATTGCAGGAAGCGGGATGTTTCGCTGTTGTTCTGGAGGCTGTTAAGAGCAAAATTGCCGAAGAAATCACCGGCAGAATCGATATTCCCACAATCGGGATCGGCGCCGGGCCGGGATGTGACGGCCAGATAATGGTAATTAACGATTTGATGGGCATGGATGAGGATTTTTATGCCAAATTCGTGCGGCGCTATTTCAACCTTGGCCAGAAAATCCGCGAGGTGGGAGAAAAATACGCCGATGATGTCAGGTCGGGCGATTATCCTTCCAAAGATGAGAGCTATTAGCCAAGATAAATACAACCACACTTCTCAGATGCCATGAAAACTGTAAAATCCATAAAATCGATGCAGAAAATTGCCGCAGGTCATAAGTGCGGGGGCCAGAGGATTGCTTTTGTGCCAACGATGGGCGCGCTTCATGACGGTCATCTGGCGCTTATAAGAAGAGCAAAGAAACTGGGAGATGTCACAGTTGTCTCGATTTTCGTAAATCCGGCCCAGTTCGGCCCCAATGAGGATTTTTCGAAATATCCCCGGAACTACAGGAATGACCGCAAGCGATTGCGGGACTTGAAGGTGGATTATATCTTTTATCCCGATAAGGATGATATGTATCCTCCCGATTATGAGACTTATGTCAATCTGGAAAAGATGTCCAGGGTTCTTGAGGGGGAGTTTCGGCCGATTCATTTCCAGGGCGTGGCCACGATTGTAACGAGGCTTTTTAATATAGTCCAGCCGGATATTGCCGTTTTCGGCCAAAAGGACTATCAGCAGTCGGTGATTATCAAAAAGATGGTAAGGGACCTGAACCTGCCGGTTAAAATCGTTGTCGGAAAGACAGTTAGGGAGAAATCGGGGCTTGCGCTATCATCGCGCAATAAGTACTTTGATACGGAACAGAAAGAGCGTGCCGCTGTTTTATATAAGAGCCTGATGCATGCCAAGGATATGATCCGAAACGGTCAACGGAATGCCTCTAAGGTCAAGCGGTCGATGAGATTAATGATCGATAAGATACCGGGAACAAAGGTCGATTATATTGCTATAACGGATGACGAGAGGCTGGAACCGCTTAAAAAATTATCGGGAAAATTTACAATTTCGCTTGCGGTATGGCTTGACGAAGTTCGTCTTATTGATAATATTAGCGTTTCCTTAGGTGATGAAAGATGATTATTGAATATCTGAAATCAAAAATACACAGAGCAACGATTACCGAGGCCAATCTCGAGTATGAGGGCTCTATCACGATCGATAAAACTCTGATCGAGGCTACCGGAATGCGCGAATATGAAAAGGTACAGGTGTTGAATATCAACACCGGAGCGCGTCTGGAGACCTATGTTATCGAGGGCGAGGCCGACAGCGGTGTGATCTGCTTAAACGGCGCCGCCGCCCGTCTGGGACAAAAAGGGGACAAGGTAATAATTATATCCTATTGTTTTCTGAGCGAGGAAGAGGCTCTGAAGCATAAACCCCGCGTGATTTCTGTCGATAACGACAACAGAATTAAAAGTGTCTGATAAAATCAAAAATACCGCAGGAATAGTACTGGCCGCCGGCAAGGGGGTCAGGATGAAATCCGATCTTCCCAAGGTTCTGCACGACTTAAAGGGCAAGCCGATTATCAAATATCTGGCCGATACCTTGAAGGATATGGGATTGGAAAAGGCCGTCTTTGTGGTCGGTTATAAACGCGAGATGGTCGAGGAAGCGCTGGCCGATTATGGCTATGATTTCGCGCTGCAGGAGCAGCAGCTTGGTACCGGGCATGCGGTTATGATGGCCGAGGAGGCGCTTTCCGGTTTTGAGGGCAATGTTATTGTGCTGGCCGGGGATGTGCCCTTTATCCGCAGGGAGACGCTTGAAAGCCTGATAGACCTGCATGAGAAGAAGGGCGCGGTGGCTACAGTTCTGACCTCGGAACCGCCCGATCCCTCCGGATACGGCAGGGTCGTAAAAAATGCGCAAGATTTTGTGGAAAAGATTGTCGAACATAAGGATTGCAGTGAAGAGGAATTGAAGATCGGAGAGATCAATACGGGCATGTTTGTGTTTCGAAAGCGGGAACTATTCGAGAATTTGAGACATATTGATAATAGTAACGCCCAGGGAGAATATTATCTTACCGACCTGATGGAGATTTTTCTAAGGCAGGGCAAGAAAACCGCAGCATTCAAAACCGATGATTATCGTGAAGCCCTGGGTATCAATTCAAGAGAACAATTAGAAGATCTTGCTAAAGCGTATAATTTATAGCATTTAAAGCTTGACAAATCTGAACAAATTCGATTTTTATCAGTATATACTGGGGGTGGTGAAGGAGCAATATATGAGACATTTAATAATTACAGCACTCTTCATACTGCTTCTGTCGATTCCTCTTCATGCGCAATCCGGCCTGGAGCGCCAGCAGGACGAGGTTACCAGCGCGGATGCCATAGGGGAGGCGAGGATAGACAACAAGTTCTCACTTCTGGACTTGTCCCGTCTGGATATGAGCCATTCATATACTATTTCCTATTTCTCGGCTAACGGACATGGAACGACCATCGGTATGTACATGAATTCAATCAGATATAGAATTTCAAACCCGCTAACCTTAAACGTAAATCTTGCATGGGTGCATCAGCCCGGACAGATTTTCGGGGGAGACAGGGGCACACCTACAGATTACGGCTCAATTTATCCCAGCTTCAGCCTGGAATATCGTCCATCCGAAAATTTCTATCTCGAAGTCGGATATCATTCTGTCCCGGCTTATATGTACTATTATAATGCGGACAGGAAGCACCGTAAGTGGTTTTACTAACGGCTGCTCCAGAATTAATTTAGATGCTTCGCAAAAAGAAAAATCAAATTCCACGACAAAAAAAATTCAGGCAGAGGATCGCACCCAAGAGAAAAGGCAAGCTTTTCGATATAACTCTTATCGTGCTGTCTGTATTCGTGGTTGTGCTTTTAAGCTCAACCGCAATCCGGTTCGTGAGGGGCGAAACCAAAGAGCTTCCGCAGGAGCTGACAATCCTGCGGACCCAGATTGCCAATGGCTGCGGAGTTAACGGCGCGGCCGCCAAAATGGCCGAGTGGGTCAAAAAACAGTCGAGCGCTGTCTTAAAGTATGATGTTATCGATGTCAAAAATTTCGAGAATACCGCAATTCCACAGACAATGGTTCTGGTACGCGATCCTATGGCTCTTTCGAAAGCGGATATGATTGCCGAACAGCTCGGCATTCCCAAAAGCAACGTCTCCATGAGTGAGCTTGAGGATAACTTTTTAGCATTGGACATAACTGTCGTGGTTGGAAAAGATTACGAAAAATACGAAAGCCATCCCGAATTGATTTTGACGGAGGTTTTAAACGGCTGCGGTATCAAGGGTGTGGCCAACCAGTTTTCGGTACATTTGAATCAGCTTTCCAATGATGATATGACATTCGAAATCACAAAGACCGAAAATTTCAGCAATTTCGATGTCAAGGAAAGCATGATAATCGTAAGAACCGACAAGGCCGAGGGTATCTCGGCACAGCTCGCCAGAAAACTGGATATCAAAAAGGACAATATAATCAAAGATAATTCAGACAAACAGGCTCCCCGGTCAGATCTCACAGTTGTAGTCGGGCATGACTGGGGCAAGCGATTAACGGCAACTAATTAACGTATTCGAAAGGAGAACAGCCAGCGCATTTGGTAGCAGAAAAAGCATACGACCTCGCCCGTAAAGCAGGCGAATTAGCCCTGCTTAGAAAAGCCAATGAGGTACAAATTTTAGATCTGCGCAAGATCACATCCATAACCGACTATTTTGTAATCTGCTCCGGCGATGCCGATGTTCAGGTTCGGGCAATCGCCGAAACAATAATCGAAAAATTGAAGGAAGAAGATGTTAACGTATGGAATGTCGAAGGTTTAGAAACCGGACGATGGGTCCTTCTGGATTTTGTCGATGTGGTTGTGCATGTGTTTCTGCAGGAGGCTCGGGAGTTTTATGGGCTGGAAAGATTATGGGGTGATGCTCCAACGGAAAGCATCCAGTAATTCTCCGAGCAACCATCACTAATCCTCCTCTAAGGCAGTAACAATTTTATCTTTAGAAAAATAAAATCTATTTTTTTCATTCATAGAAAGGATTGCGATAATGGACATTGTCGATCTGAAAAACAAAACCATAGCCGAGCTTTTAAAGACGGCTGAGGAGCTCGATATTCCCGGTGTATCGGGGCTCCGAAAACAGGAGCTTATTTTTAAGATCCTGGAAGCAAATACCGAGAAAGACGGGCTGATTTTCGGTGAAGGAGTGCTGGAAATCCTCGACGAGGGTTACGGCTTTTTGCGTTCACCCGATTATAACTATCTGCCCGGCCCGGACGATATCTATGTCTCCCCTTCACAGATCAAGAGATTCGACCTGAAAACAGGCGATACCGTGTCGGGGCAGGTTCGTCCGCCCAAAGAATCCGAGCGCTATTTTGCGCTCCTGAAGATCGAAGCGGTGAACTTCGAAAATCCCGAAATCGCCAAACACAAAATTTTGTTCGATAACCTCACGCCGCTTTATCCCAATAACAAACTTAAACTCGAGTTCAAAAACACCGACTGGACCACCAGAATTATGGATCTGATGACTCCTATCGGCAAGGGACAGCGCGGGCTGATCGTCTCCCCGCCCAAGGCCGGTAAGACTATTATCCTCCAGAAGGTTGCCAATGCTATCATCGACAACCAGCCGGAAGTCAAGCTGATCGTGCTTTTGATCGATGAACGCCCGGAAGAAGTGACCGAGATGGCGCGTTCGGTCTCGGGCGAGGTTATATCCTCGACCTTTGACGAGCCCGCCGAACGTCATGTGCAGGTGGCCGACATGGTCATCAACAAGGCCAAGAGGCTGGTCGAGCACGGCCAGGATGTGGTCATCCTTCTGGATTCGATCACTCGTCTGGCACGCGCCCACAACGCCGTGGTGCCTCACTCCGGCAAAATCCTCTCCGGCGGTGTGGACTCCAATGCGCTTCACAGGCCGAAACGATTCTTCGGCGCGGCGCGTAATATCGAAGAAGGCGGATCGCTGACGATTATCGGTACCGCCCTGGTGGAAACAGGCTCGAGGATGGACGAGGTTATTTTCGAGGAATTTAAGGGTACCGGCAATATGGAGATCGTGCTTGACCGCAGGCTCTCCGACCGACGTATCTTCCCGGCCATGGATATCAACCGTTCCGGCACCCGTAAGGAAGAGCTTCTGCTTTCCAGCAACGACCTGAACAAGGTCTGGATTCTGCGGAAGTTCCTGGCGGAAATGAATCCGGTCGAGGGCATGGAATTCCTTCTGGATCGTATCAAAAAGACTAAGACCAACAAGGCCTTCCTCGATTCCATGAAAGGATAACCCCGCTGATAAAATAAATCTCGCAATCAATTCTATGAATTTGGCGGCAGGTGTCAAAGCCTGCCGCCGAATAATCCCCGCAAAGTCTGGTCCAACTTTTCGAGAACCATCGAATATTTGCAGATGTTATCTCACATAGATATTTTTATCCAAAAATTCTGTGGAGGAGAAGCTAAATGAAAATATTGATGGTTTACGGCAGCCCCGACGGAGAGGGCAATAGCAGGAAATTGGCCAATTCGGTTATTGACGGTCTCAAATCCGAGAATGCCGAAGTAGAAGAAATCAGTATCTACGATTATAATATTACCGATGTCTGGCCGAATTATTTCGGAGATGCGCTCCAGAATAAATTCGAGAAGGCCGGTGATGATGATATGCCGAAATTGAAAGATAAGATGATTGCGGCCGATGTTATCGTACTGGTCAGCCCGGTTTACTGGTATCAGCTGGGCGGAAAGATGAAAACCTTCGTGGATCGCTGGTCGGATACGATCAATCCCGATTTTTCATCCGATCTGAAAGGCAAGGGCCTGGCGCTGGTTTCCACGCATTCGGGAATGAATGTCATGAACAGCTCGAATTATCTTCAGCTTGCCATGGAGGCGACAGCGCGCTTTATGGGTATGGTCTGGATGGGCGGTGCTGAGGCTCCTGTGCCGATGCCGATATCGTCGGGACCGGTGGACGGGCATTATGATATTGCCAAAGATTTCGGCCAGAAACTCGCCCGCGGCGAGAACCTGATCGGCCAGAAGATTTTGTAGATGATTCGGAACGGTGGCCCACCGCTTTAGCGGTGGATTTCTATGTTAAGAGATAATCACATCCCATCTCTAAAGAGATGGGGCACCCTTCCACGTGCGCCGGCAGGAATCCCTTCCTGCCGGGGATACGCCAATCCCCTAAGGACTTGATATACGATTTATTCAAAACGAAAGTGCCAGGCCGACATCAATCCGTCCCGCTTGGTTTGATCTGAAATAGATTTGAGATCTTATCTTATCATTATAGTCTCTTACCGCTGCATCAGCGTGCACAAAATCGTAAATCCATCCACCCAGAAATAGAGCGGCGCCTGCTACACCCAATGCGGACCTGTAACCGGACTCATCTTCATCTCTATTTTCCATAAGTTGATAACCAAACCATGAGCCTATCATGTATAGTGATGGTATCTCCAGCCCCAGAAGAATGAATCCTGTCATAAAATCACCTGCATAGAAATGCCCGCTTCCGTGAATCAGAAAACCGGGGATAATCGCAAGCAGATTCGCGGTTGATTCGGATTTGTATTCAGGATAATGTTCATTGCGTGAGTAGGAATCATCGGTTGATGCAAGCAGTACCTGATCCTGAAACGCTCCTTGATTCTGAGAGGCAATGCTTAGATGATATTCTTGAACCGCTCCGATATCATTTTGCCGCAGGGCATGACCCCTGTGGTCATGCCAATCTTTCCGGCAGGTTCGCGGGGAACCTGCCCTGCTATTGGCAAACAGCGGTGCACATATTAATCCCGCAAAAATAAATGTCATAATAACAAGATATGATTTCATTAAACCTCCGTGGTCTACTGAACATTTAATTGAGAGCGCTGGAATTGTCAAGGTTTTTTGTGGGGTTGTGCCGATCCATTTCGTTGCCGGGCCTACCTCCCGGTGCGCCCGGTGGACGCGGAGCACCAATATTAAATTCAATCGCGGATTTGCAGTGGCGGCTGGTGTTCTTTGAGGCGCTGGGCGATTTCGAACATGGCCGGCTGGGGATTGATATTTCTGTAGGACAACTTCTGCATTGCCAGAATATTGCCAAGGCCATTTCGTGCATTCTCGAATTCTCTAACGCGTCCGGCCAATTTTCGCAAGGCTTTCATCTGATCCTTGTTTATGATGTGCTTATCATCGCCTTCACCCAGCATGATCGCAAGGTCATGATATAATGTCTGCCAGATAGTCATCAGGTTTTCAAGACGCGCCTTATCTCGCAGATTTACCAGTCCCAGGAATTCGGTCCAGAACGTTTCCAGAGGATGGCTCAGGAGGTATCCGAGTAACATAATAGCGGTATCGCGTTCCTCGAAGAAGTCCGATTCAGCAAGCTGCTCGGCGCGGCTGATCGATCCGGAGGCAAGCGAGGCCGCGAAATCCGCCTTACGCTCATCCAATCCCTTTTCCTCCAAAAGATACTGCCTGATGAAATCCGGACTGACACGCTTGAATCTGATTTTCTGGCATCTTGAACGGATTGTCTCCGGCATGCGGTCGAAGTTGTCGGTTAGAAGCATCAAAAGGCTGTTGGGTGGAGGCTCCTCGATTGTCTTCAAGAGGATATCGAAACTGGTGCGCGGCATAGTCTCGGCTTTTTCGAAAATCGCCACACGATACCCGCCCTCGACCGGTGATTTATAGAGATTTTGCTGGAAGTTACGGACATTTTCCTTGAGTATATTACTAACGCGTCCAAAATCAACCGGCAAAAACGGTTTCTCCAGCTTCCATTCCTTGAAGAAATTGATAAATTCCCGCTTCTCCTCTTCCTTTTTGGGAGCCGGCATGGGAAAGACGACCATCAAATCGGGATGAACCAGCTTACGCACACGCATGGCAGAGGATTCGTCATAACCGTCATCTGTTTTGGATAAGATTTCTGCCGCAATTTCCACCGCCGCCTGCCATTTGCCCGATCCGGGAGGACCGTAGAACAAGTAGCTTGAGGCCAGACGGTCATTCTCGATCAGGCGGTTGAACATCTCCCCCACACGCGGTTGTATTTGGGTCTCGATCATGTGTGCAAGATAAGAAAATCGGATAGATTTGAAAATAACATTTTCAAGATTAGATCAGCCATTCAATCGGATCGTAAGACTGACTGCCCTTACGCACCCCGAAAAACAGCACCGGACCGAGATTGGAACCGCTTTCGCCGGAATAGCCGATAATTTCGCCTCTATCGATATTTTCCCCGATGGATCGGGTAATGCGGGATAGATGGCCGTAGAGTGTATACCATCCCCTGCCATGGTCGAGAATCACCATGTTGCCATATCCCCGCAGGTACCCGGCATGAGCCACAGTTCCGGCGGCTGAGGCAGCCACCTCGGTTCCTGAGGATACTTTGATCTGAATGCCGGGTGAAAATGTCTCTGTGTTGGTTGTCCGGTCGTATTCACGTCCGAAATGGCGCACGATTTTGCCCTCAACCGGCCAGGCCAGCCGTCCTTTTAAAGACTCGAAATCGACCACATGTGAGATCGACTGAAGCTTCTCGGTCAAATCGGCAAGCTGTTCCTGATCCTTCTGTGTCTCCCTGAGGTACTGGCTTTTCAATTCGACATCCTGATCGATTCGTGACAGCAAACGCGACTTGTCCTTGCGGCGCATCTCCAGCACACTTTCCTCGACATTTTTGCGTTCCATAAGCTTCTCGGTCTGACGGCGCATACTGATTAAGCGCTCCTGATTATCCTCCAGTTCAGTCTTCAGATGGCTGATGCTGTCGAGCTGTGATTTCATGAAATCCACTGTGGTCTTGAAATAATGAAGCTGGCGTGCCGCTTTCTGTATGTCGCCTGCCGAGAATATTGCCGCCGGTGCGGGCTGATAATTTATGTAGAAGCCTTTGAGGTTTTTCCCCAGACGGGTACGCATCTGCTCCAGCCTGACCTTGCTTGAATCGATAGAGATATTCAGATCGCGAAGATCGCCCTCCATAGTGCGCATCTTACGCTCCAGCCGCTGAATCAGACGCGAGGTCAGATTCAACTGCTCATCGATCAGGTAAAGCTGTTCCACCTCCGACTGCTTCAATTCCAGAAGGCTGTCGATCATTGCCTTCTCCATGCTCAATGAGTCAATCGCCTCAGGATCATCCTGGGCGGTCAACCGGTGAGCAGGTACAAGGGTGATGATAAGCAGTATTATATAGGCGAATTTATTCATACGACGGTATCTTCATCGGCTTGAAAATTGTCAGCAAGACCGAAATGGCTGTAAATGATATTATAATCGCGAAAACATGTCTTGGTTCGAAATATTGCAGTTCAATGAAATTTTCCGAGACGATAGAAGCCGCCACAGCCAGGATAACCAGCCCCAGAATACTCGTAAATACCGACGAGATCAAGGCCCAGATATATACCGGCAGGCGCAGGTTGAAGCGTGACATGCCCAGAAGGTGCAGTTTGCCCGCGGTTCCCTGATGTTTGAGCCAGAGATGGTTTAAGATCATATACAAAAGCAGTATGTAAGCGATTAAAACCAGAATCAAAAATGCTGTCGTAATTCGTACGAATATGTCATTGAAGTTCTCCAGCTCCTCCAGCCATTCCCCTGCAAATACTCCCTTTTCCACATACTCGAATTTCTCTACCTGACTTTTGAGGATTTCCAGGTAGGTGCGGTTTTTGTAGCTGTCTATGGGATAAAAGATCAAGCTGACCGGCAAGGGATTATAGCCCAGCACCTCGGTTAAATCCTCGCCCAGTATATTGGACATGCGCCTGAGTGCATCCTCACGGGTAACGGTCTCCAGTTTATCACAGGCAGGCTGCTGCACCATAAAGGCCCGGAGTGAATCGATATCCTCAGGCAAAGCCTCATCTTTTAGAAATATCTCCAGCGCATACCGTCCCTCGATACCGTGCGCCGCCTCCTGAAGGTTATAACCCACCAGCAGAAAGGCAAAGCCGATCAGCAGTATCAAAGATAGAGGCAGAGCCGATTTTAGAATCAGCAGTTTGTATTTATTCAAAAATCCCAGACACTGGTTAAACATAATCTATCTCGTCAAATCTATTTCCGGCCAGTCCAGATGGTCGCGCACCTCCGGACGGGAGAATGTTGCCAGCACCGCCGAGCCGGAATTTATCATCGCCCTGAATTTGGAGGCCAGCCATTCCATGGTATCATCATCGAGAGCCGCAAAGGGCTGGTCGCAGATAATCAGCCGCGGCGACTTCATTAAAATACGCAATGCCTCGATCATCCGAATCTCGCCCCATGAAAGCGCGCTCAGCCTCTTGTTCCTTAGCCCGGAGAAGCCGTTTTCGTAGAGGGTGCTGATTATCTCCGATTTGGCATGCTTCTGTCTTGATAGATTCAGGTACACGCTGATATTCTGCATCAGGTTCATCTCCTCGAAAACCACCGGCTCCTCCATCTGGAATCCAATACTGCGTCTGAGCTCTGTCGTTTTGGCTTTGGACAGGCGCTTTAGCTCTTTACCCAGAATTTCCACCCGGCCCCGATAATGACGTGTCAGGCCCAGCAGTATTTTCACCAGCGAGGATTTCCCCGAGCCGGTGGGGCCGTAAATCAGAAGGCCCGCGGAGCTGTCGAGCTCGAGCGAGAAATCCTGATACAAAGCGCGGCCGTTAGGCAGCCTGTATGTGAGTTCATCTATTTTCAGAATAGCCATCGAGTAATGATAAAATAAAAAAAACGCCATGTGGCAAGGGATTTTGGTTGACATTAACCACTCCCGGCTTAGCTTTATAGCTCTGAAGGAGAAAGATTTATGAAAAATGCAATATGTCTGTTAGCGGTCTGTTTAATACTAATTGGATGCGGAGGCAAGAAGGCTTCGGAAATGGTCTGGGAATTCCAGGATTCGAATATCAGTGAAAATATCAGGAGCATTAGCTTTGGCGATGGGAAACATGGCTGGGCGGTTACCGAAAGCGGCAGCCTGCTGTCGACCGAGGACGGGGGCAAGAGCTGGGAAAACTACAATATATCGGATAAAACGCTGACTGCGGTTGCGGCAGTCGATGATAAGACATTCTGGGTGGCCGGTGAAGAGGGCGCCATTTATACCTCGATGGAAGGCTCCAAGTCGGTTGCCGACCGTTCGGTGGACGAGGATGTTGATTTCGTGGACATGGCTTTTTGGAATGAGGACAACGGCGTTATCATCGGCAACCGTTTCGATGAGCGCGACAGCGTGACCTACGGCACCGTTTTCCGCACCGACAACGGCGGACAAAACTGGAGCGAGGTTTATGTTGCGCTGGACAGCGTGACCTGCCTTTACATTCTGGGCGAGCAGCTCGGATGGATCGGGACTTTCGGGCATGTCTGGACCACCAGCGACGCCGGCGCCAACTGGGAGGATAATTATCTGGGGAGCGCCATCAGCATCAACGATATGCACTACGACGAGTTCAATTCCGGATGGCTGGTGGGCGACAGCGGGACCTACTACAGTTCGCAGGACGGCGGGTGGTCATGGGAGGACCGCGGCGGACAGTTCCCGAACCGCGACCTGTATGACATCGTATTCATAGACCGCTTCAGCGGATTTATCGTGGGTGAGGGGGGAATGATTATGATGAGCGGTGATGGCGGGAACGCCTGGCAGTTCGATGACAATCTGACCGCCAACACGCTTTATGATATCGCCCGCGACGGCAATAAAATCTGGCTCTGCGGCGACGACGGCACCATCATTTTCGTGCATTAGGGATAAAAATATTTGGGCGGTCATTCTGAGGGTAGCGAAGAATCTGTTTGATTCATAGAGATCCTTCTTTGCTTATGATCCCTAGGATGACAGCTTAAACTCGCTGCTCTGCACAACCGGTAATCTATCAACAAGCCCTAAACCTACGGGGTAACCAAGCAACATCATTCATCATCACATCCCCCGAACAATCCTCCATAATATAGGTTGCAAAAGCAGTTTAATCGGGTTGACTTTCAAAAGGTAAAAGGCGATTTTGACATCTTATGACCAACAGTGAACTGCGCAAAGAGATCAACCGTCTGGCCTGGCCGATCATCGCATCCATGGTGCTTATCAGGGGTGTTGGAATTGCCGATGTGATTATCCTCGGCCATACCGGCAAGGAACCTCTGGCCGCCATCGGCCTGGGACAGCAGATCACATTCGTGGGCATGGCGCTGGCCTATGCGCTCTCGGTAGGCGTGAATGTCATGGTCTCCTACTACACCGGCTCCAAAAATCCGGAAAAACGCACACGCATCATAAACAGCTCGATGTGGCTCTCGGTAATTGTCGGTCTGCTTATGATTATGCTGGGCGAAAATTTCTCGCGTCCGCTGGCAGGGTTCATGGGCGCGGAGGGCGAGGTACTGGATCTGGTCTGGAAATACCTGCGCCTGATCTGGCTCTTTTATACCTTTAGAGTTTTTGTCTATGTTTTAACAGCTATGTTTCAGGGCACCGGCGACAGCCGCACACCCATGTATGTGGTTTCGATCACTAACGTTGTCCATATAATAATCGCCTACATTCTGGTCTACGGCAAGTTCGGCCTGCCGGCCATCGGTATCGAGGGCGCGGGCTGGGCTACGGTCGCTTCGGACTTTCTGGGCGCGGCGATTATGTATATCATCGCGCTTAAACGCGGTTTGATAAACTTCAAGCTGGGCTGGGCGACTCGTGTTCAGATTCGGCGCCTCTGGAATCTCTCTTTGCCGGTTATCGGCGAGCGTACACTGGTGTCGACCGCTATTATGCTATTCAATGCTATCGTCCTGCATTATTCGGTGGCCGCTTATGCCGCCACTCAGATCGTTATAAATATCGAGGCCTTTTCATTTTTGCCGGGGCTGGCGTATATGCAGACCGCCCAGATTCTGGTGGGGCAGAATCTGGGGGCAAAGGATCATGAGCGCGCGGTACGCTCGGGATATCAGGCGGGATGGATTGCGCTCGCCATTATGAGCATATTCGGTCTTACCTTCCTCCTGTTCCCCGCTCAATGGGTCAGTATATTCACCAACGATCCCGAGGTGGTGCCGTACGGGCTTTATGTCTGCAAGAT
>WJIM01000306.1 GCA_014730285.1 Candidatus Zixiibacteriota bacterium | reverse complement strand
TGAGTTGTCATCGGCGGAGTTTCCTCTCCAGGATGAGTTCAACACCTCATGTGCGCCCTCGACTCCGGTGTCGAAACTGCCGACAATTCTTCCGTTGCCGGTCAATCCCCTGGCCCAGAGCTTGTCAGCGCCGATTGAATACAGATGGTCGCCGACGCCCTGCGATGACCCCGAGGACATCGAAATCGAGACCGGATCAACCAGCGCAAGCGTGGTATCGGGGGCCACGAATTTAACGCCCTCGAGTTCGGCCAGCCTGTCGACCTCGGAAGCGGGCAGTTCAACCAATGCCGCGGAGGTAATCCAGTATTCCTTGATCAGACCGGCCTTCAGCCCGGCTTCCCTGACCGAGCTTTCGAATCTATTTATATTGGCATTTGAGCGCGATTTCAATGCAGCGAGGCCTGCTTTATGCAGTTCACTGCGATTCATGTTATTATAAGAAGATTTGGAAAGAACCGGTGTATAATCTTCAAAAAAGACAAGTACTTCGATCCTGCTGTCAGCCAGATCAGAAATATCCTGCAGGGAGCCGGAAAGCTCCCCGCATCGGACTTCTCTGGTCGGAGCAAAAAGGAGAATTACAGGTAAAAGAGCCAAAAGAAATTTTTTGATGAAGATATTTGTATAATGGTATGAGTTCATTCGGTTCTCCTTTATTTGCTCCATGCCCTTTAGAGCAAACAGAGTGCCACAGAGAAATTCCGACTTAATGCGGGAATAGATTTCAAATCGGATATTATAAAATAGAAAAACAGCCCCCATAAGTCAATGGATTTTAGCTGATTACAGAAACGCAGTATGGGAATTGGCCAACACTCGAACGAAACAAATCCAAAATCCACAACTGTGAAGAGGTTTGCACACAGATTACAAAGTGCATTCGGATGCACTATCTATGAAAAAACTTGTTCGAGTCAATTAAATAGCTTAAAATAATGGGCGATGGATACTAATTCGAAGGCATGGCGGCAGGAACTCTATTTTCTGCTTGCAGTTACCGCAATCCATATACTTTTCAGGCTGATCTATATCTGGCAGTATCAGGGCTCTGAATTCTGGGGACATCTAACCGTTGATGCCCGTTACCATTACCTTTGGGCACAGGCGATCGCCTCAGGCGATTTCTGGGGCAGCGAGGTCTTTTTCAGGGCGCCGTTTTATGCTTATTTCCTGGCACTCTTGAATCTTATATTCTCAGGCTCGATTCTGGCAATGGTAATCGTTCAGAATGTGATTGGAATCATATCATTTATGCTGGTATATAAGCTTTGCAAAGAGATATTCGGAATCAGACCGGCTCAGATCGCGGCAGTTCTTTATCTTTTCACCTTCAACTTCTATTTCTTCGAATCAGAGCTCTTGCTGGATTTTCTGCTGATATTCTTCTTGCCCCTTTTCTTTCTGGCAGTTGTAAAAGCGGAGAAATCCAATCGAATCATTTTCTGGCTTCTGGCGGGTCTGATCCTGGGATTAGCGGCAGCCACCCGTCCAACAGTCCTCATACTGGCCCTGATCGTACCACTCTTTTTCCTTAAACCAACCTCGAAGCTGTTTAACTACAAAAGCTGGCTTAAAAACAATGCCATTTTGATAGCCGGAATAATCATAATACTCTTACCGATTACGGTCAGGAATCAAATTGTCGGCGGCCAGTTTACACCCCTGCCTACGCAGGGAGGGATTAACTTCTTTATCGGCAACTATCGGGGCGCCAACGGCTGGTCGGCGGCTATGCCGGATTCGCTGGGCGGGGCATTCTGGCAGTACGCCGAATGCAAGCAGATTGCTGAAAATGCTGCCGGACAGGAACTTAATCCGTCCGAGGTCTCCAATTTCTGGCTGAAAAAGGGTCTGGAGGAAATGGCCGAGAATCCGGGCGACGCTCTTCGGCTCTATCTAAAGAAAACAACACTGCTTTTTACGAATACAGATATTTCAAATAATCGTAATATACCGCAATTTAAACGGGAAATATCGATTTCATATATCCTGCAAATCTCATGGTGGCTGTTATTTCCGTTCGGCCTTGTCGGTATAATCGCGGGGTTAAGAAACAATTATAAAGCTCAGTTAATCGCAGCTTTTATCCTGTTTTATTCAATCGCAATTCTACTATTCTTTATCACCTCACGATTCCGTCTTCCCCTGCTTCCATTCTGGATAATTTTCGCATCCTACGGTATCTATCATATATGGCACTTAATAAGGGAAAAGGATACTCGAAAGATCATATTATACGCTGTTTTGATATTAGCGGCAGCTGCTTTCAGCCTGATAAACTTCCAGAAAACCGACTTTTCGAATCCATTGCAGGAAGAATATGCACAGGGCAATCGTCTTCTGGCAGAGGGGGATTATAATGCCTCTCGGGCGGCATATCGGGATCTGCTCAAATCCAATCCGATGTATCCCCAGGCCAATATGAATCTGGCGGCATCCTTCGTAAAAACCGGTCAGCTTGATTCGGCACGTTATTATTATCTGCGCGAACTTGAGATAAATCCCAATTCTGCTCTGTCACTTTCGAGTCTGGCCGAGATTTCCAGATTAAGCGGGAATCATCAGGAAGCTTACAGCTACGCATCGAGGGCATTTCAATTGAAGCCGTATTTTACCGAGGTGATGATAAATTATGTCAAATCAGCGCGCACAGCTCGAAAAGCGGACTCGGCCCTTCAAAAAATCAATCAGATCGAAAACCAGCATCAGGAAAACCCATACTACTACTTTTACAGAGGCGTACTGAATATCGATCTGGCTGCCGTGAATATGGAGCGTTTGAAAGCGGCAGAGGAGGATTTTCTCAATTCGCTGAGGTTTTTCGACAAAATCAGCCAGCCTTCATACGACCGTGATCCCGCGCTTCATACCCTGCTTTTCTCGGTTGAAAAGAAGGAGGAGATGATTGCGCTGGCCTGGGCCAATATCGGCGTGATAAATCTTAACCGAGCCGAAAACGGCGAGGCGCTCGACGCATTCGAGACCTCACTTTCATACGACAGCACTCTGGATCAATCCCGGCGAGGACTTCTGGAAGCGTTGATAAGAATCGGTGAATACGATAAAGCGCTGGAATTAGCCGAAGAGCTGATTCCGCAGTCAAGCGGGATAGAGCTGCGAACATTTATGCTTTACAAAGCTCAGGCCCTGTATAATCTTGGTAGAAATGACGACGCGGTTGAGGCTTTGGAAGAGCTGCTCGAGCTTTACCCCGATTATGAGCCTGCCCGCAGAATTCTGAATGCAATAAAAACGGGAGAATGATTTCTCATCCTCCCGCATATATCTATCTAAAAGATAATCTCGGACCCTACCTGACATCCTCCGCAGTTAACCAATCCATTATAGAACGTATGAATTCTACAGCATAGTTCTCGGGCATGCAATAGAGCGAGAATGAGAAGGATGCCGTTCTGTAGACATCGGTTGCTTTTCTCACACCCACAACACGGCCGTCAATGGATTCTCGCGAAGATCCGAACAGTCTCTGGAATTCACGTTTATCATGACCGTAGATATCCTTGGACGAATATACCGATCTGGCGGTATATACAGCCTCGGCGTCAATAGTCTTGACATAGTACGATACCCATGGTTCGGCTCCGCCGGTAAACTCGTAGGTATTCCTCATTTTGATTGTGGGATAAATCCAGAGAGTATCCATATCATCTATTCCCAAAGTATCAATTATGAGGGGATCAATCTGGATAGTATCCAGAATCCAGGTTGTATCGATTCTGTTAATAATCGTATCAATAAAGGGAGCATACTGCGGTCTTACATAATATTCCGCCATATGACCATCCGGATCAGTGGGAAGTACCGGTGGCATATCCGGCACGATGGCTTCGGCCTGGACTAACTCCTCGGGAGTTATGCCCAACTGGGGTCCGAATTCGCCTTGAACAATCTGATTCCATCCTGTATTATATTCCGCCTGAATCCCGAAATATTCATACGCGAATTCGCCTGGGGCGAAGTTTTGCATTACCGGTTCGGTTGAACTCAAAGAGAACGTGTTCCATCCGATAAATATGACTCTTCCGCCAAGATCCAAATAATCCTTCAGCGGTTCAAACAGAACTTCTTCCTTGACCTCTACAGGCCTATGCTGCTCTCTAAAGAACACCACATACTTGAACTGGAATAATGTGTCAAAAGGCGGCAGGCCGCGTGTATTCGGCTGGTATTCCACATATTTGTAAAACAGTGAATCTGCGGGATATCCTGCCTGTGAAAAGACTGACTTGACATAAGTTTGCAGAGCCACGATAGCGGAATCGTCCCTGGCTGGAAGGAAGCGAGGCTCCCTGCCGTGATAGACGAAATCCTGAGCTATGTATGAATTATTGTCCACCAGCAAGAGGCCTCTTTCGAAGCCGGGTTCCACTACCTGGAACACGGCCCGGGCCGGAGTCGGATCCGGTACGAAAGCATCATCGCGCGACATAACCTCGAACAGGAAAAAGTCCGAGCGGGTCATGTCGGATCCGCCCTGGTTTCTGTAGAGATTGAACAACGTTGCAGCTTCTCTATCGATCCAGACGCTGTTTTTAGTTGAATCATATGATTCGTATACAAACTTCTCCGGATCGGCTGTGGCCTCTTCCCTCGAGGCAAACGGTCCGTACACCTTCCAATGATACTCGAAAGGAGGCTGGCTTCGCCTGTAGTCGATAGAATCGGATCCAGACCAGCTGAAGTTAATTCCACTATAGGTATCCGTAGTATCATCCAGATTGAAATAGATCCTCTCCGTATCAACACTCATATGCGTCTCGGGCGGATTATTATTTCTGGAATACATGCGGTATGCCAAAGTCCGGATATTACCGTTGGTCTCATTTGTATCCGTGAAGTTTGACGGCAGACCGTAGTTGTCCACAGCCTGCACGAAGAAGTACTGGGGTGTATATATCTCGGGATCAGCCGCGGCAAAAAGGGCAATCGTATCCGAGGTAGCCGACTGACCGGGAGTCAGAGAATCGGTATAAATTACGGTCCAGTCATCATAATCACCGTTTGCCAGAACATTTTCCGCGTAGGCCATAGGATCATCGTTGACGTCCTCGGCCTTCTTTACGATATACCGATACTGGCTGATGAATCCGTCCTCATCGGTTGCAAACCAGAAGAGCTGAGGATTCTGTGAGTAATCTTCGCCTTCCGTGGGAATATTCGAAATATAGCACTTCGGACGCGCATTCTCCTGCTGATCACCCTCGAAACTGGGCTTGCTGCAGCCGGAAAACATCAGGGCAGAAACAATTAGTGCAGCCGCAACAAATAGCAATATTTTTGCATGCTTATTGTGCATCATTCCTCCAATTTATAACAAGAACTTTTTTCCTATTTAAAGGCTAAATCCGATAGAGAACCTGTGAACCGATTCCAGTATGCCGAAGTCGAAATAAGCATAGTCGAGACGGACATTGTAATCGCTGACAGGAAGCTTCACTCCCGCGCCGGCCGAGAATCCGCCCGTGTCGATCTGGAAACGC
>WJIM01000305.1 GCA_014730285.1 Candidatus Zixiibacteriota bacterium | reverse complement strand
TCGCGGTCTTTAACTTCGTTGTAGTGGCGGGTGGCCTCGGAGTATGAAAGCTGGGAATGCATTTTGATTGAATTGCTTAATCTATAGTCCTGTTGCAGGCCCAGACGGTTTATACCGACCCGTCGGCTTTCCAGCCTGTTGTAGTTATTAAAGGCGGAAATTCCCCAGGAGAAACGGTTTTTATGATTGAAGCTTAAGGCCAGGTCGGTATTGGCATTTTTTTGCCAGCGGTCGCCGCTGTCGATGAAAAGCGATTTGCGAATCAGGGTTGCTGTGGAGTGATTGTACATGCGAAGATGAATGTTTTTGGATAGATCATTATCGACCCAGATCGAATCCTCCCAATGGTAAGTTGACTTATCGTGGGAGAAATCGAAAACCACGCCCTGGGCATAAAGCGGTACACCGGCTGTTAACAGAATTATCAGGCCGGCGAAAAATGTCTTATAATTCAACATCATATTTATATAATGAGTCCGCGAGACGAACATACTCTTCGAGAGAAATATTTTGAGGACGGTTGTCCTTGTCGATCGAGGCCTCGTCCAGAATCTCCTCGGCCTTGTCTCTGCTCATGTTCAGGCTGTTCATAATGGAATTGACAACTTTTTTGCGTCTCTGGCTGAAAAGCTTTTTTATCAGGTTGCGGATTGAAAGGTACCGACCGGGATCGATCAAGGGCTCCCTGAAGAAATCCAAACGGATCACCGAGGAGCTAACCTCGGGCGGTGGATGAAACTGTTTTCTGCTCAGGTCGAACATAACCTCGGCAATGCAGTAGTTATTTATAAAAATAGTCAGCGCGCTGTAATCGGAGCTTCCAACCTCGGCAGTAATTCTGGCCGCCACCTCTTTCTGGACTGTCAAAACCGCAAATTCGACTTTGTTATGGAAATAGCAGATCTTTTCCAGAATAGGGGAGGTCATATGATAGGGAAGATTGCCGATGACCTTTATTCTGTCCTTGCTCTCCATTTGGTCGAAATCATAATCCATAATGTCGGCGTGAACCGGCTTAAAGTTATCAGCGTAAGCATACTTTTGGGCAAGGAAGTTGATCATACGCTGATCAATGTCAACAGCATAAACCTCCGCTCCGGATTCGATCAGGATTTCGGTCATTACACCGGTGCCGGGGCCGATTTCGAGGATGGTATCATCCAGCCCCGGGTCGAGTAGGTTGACGATCCTTTGTGCCGTAGTTTTGCTTTTTAGAAAATTCTGACCTAATGATTTCTTTGGCTTAAGCATCAAGCTAAATTAAACAAAGATACCGCGTTTTTATCAATCTTTTTTTCGAGTTCGGCAAAATCAATCTCCTTGATTTCAGCCAGTTTCTTGTACACATAATGGACGTAGAGAGGTGAATTGCGTTTACCTCGAAAGGGTACGGGGGTGAGAAAGGGGGCATCGGTTTCGAGGATTATCTGTTTTAGCGGTACTTTTTCGGCAACTTTTAAGGCGCGGGCATTTTTGAATGTCATTGTGCCCCCGAAGGCAACCAGGAGATTCATATCCAGAGCTCTCTGGCTGTCACCGTAATCTCCGGGGAAGCAATGCAGCACTCCGCCGCGTTCATAGGCCTTTTCTTCCTTCAATATCTTCAGGCTTTCCTCCATCGCCTCGCGAATATGCACTACAATCGGAAGCTCCAAATCGGCTGCCAGACGAATCTGGCGGCGGAAGGCATTGATCTGGTCTTCGCGTGGAGAATAGTTGCGGTAATAATCCAGTCCGATTTCACCGATTGCAATTGCTTTGGGATGCTGTGCCAGACGTTCCAGTTTGTCCTGAACCTGCTTGTTGAATTCGCTGGCTGAATGGGGATGGTATCCGATTGCGGCAAAAATATTATCGTATTTTTCGGAGAGCTCAAGGCTGTTGATCGATGTTTTTTCGTCGATACCGATATTTATCATGCGATGCACGCCACCCTCGATTGTCTCTTTGATGACATCCTCGCGGTCATCATCATAGTTATTGAAATCGAGATGGCAGTGAGTATCGATCATGTCAGCTTATTTTGGCTCCAGTGGGTATATCAGAATCCACTGTCAGAAGAGAGAGTTTTTTCTTCTTTTTGGCGGCCAGAAGCATGCCGTTGGATTCGATTCCACGCAGTTTAACCGGCTTGAGATTCGTGACCACGATGATCTTTTTGCCAACCAGAGCATCCGGCTCATAAAATTCGGCTATCCCGGCCACAATCTGACGTTTGTCCTGGCCGATTTCAAGCTGGAGTTTCAGGAGTTTATCGGCCTTGGGGACTTTTTCCGCTTCTTTGACCTCGGCTACCTGGAGCTGTACTTTGGCGAAATCCTCAATGCCGATAATGTTATCGGCCAGGGGTTCCTCGGCTTTGGGAGCAAGGTCTTTCGGCATCGAAAGACGGGGAAAGAGGTTTTTCTTTGGCGGTTCTATCTTGTCGGTAAATCCGAGCGCATTTCCGAGCTCCTGCAGAACAACCTCGGACGGTACTTTTTTGCCGAAAAGCGATTCCAGGACTGTCACGGCTTTTTCCGTCAGATAGGGTGAAAGTAATGCCGAAGACAGGGCGATTCCATAAGATGTGTTATAGAGCACCTCGCCCAGCTCATCGGTTTTGCCTTCTTTTGCGAGCGCCCATGGTTTGTTCTCATCAAAGTATGCATTTAACTTGCTTAAATAGGCTATAACCTCGTCGGTAGCCATCTTTATCTGCACGTCAACCAGCTTCTCCCTCACTCTTTTGACCGTCTCGTAGCCCTCTTTGATAATATCAGGCATTTCTCCGCCTTTAGGCTGGGGAAGGATGCCGTTTAAGTTGCGGTCGATCATCTTCAATGTGCGCGAAACGAGATTGCCATAATTGTTGGCAAGGTCGGCGTTGTATTTGGTGTAAAAGTCCTCGATACGGATATCGCCGTCGGAGCCGAAGGCACACATATTCAGTACCAGAAAACGCGAGGCATCAACCCCGAACCATCCGATCATATCATCCGGCTTGATAATATTGCCAAGCGATTTACTGATTTTCTGGCTGTCCAGGTTGAGGTAGCCGTGTATGACTATCTTATCCGGAAGTTTGACATCGGCCGCCATCAGCATAGCAGGCCAGTAGATACAATGGAACTTCAGAATATCCTTGGCCATCAGATGTATAACGGTCGATTTATTCCAGAGGCGGTCGAAATCCGGACCGTCGGGATATTTGGGCGCGGAGATATAATTAATCAGCGCGTCTATCCAGACATAGGTTACCTGGGATTCATCAAAGGGCAGGCTCACGCCCCATTTGACCCTCTCACGAGAAAGAGAAAAATCCTCGAGATTCTGCTTAAAAAGGCCCAGAACCTCGTTGCGCCTGTTTTGCGGTACGATTTCGAGCTCACCGGATTCGATTTTTTGCCTTAACGGTCCGAGGAATTCCGAGAGTTTGAAGAAGTAGTTCTTTTCGCGGACCTCCTGCGGTTTGGTGAGGTGCACGGGGCATTTACCGTCCTCGGTCAACTCCCTCTCGGTGATAAACTTTTCACAGCCGGTGCAGTAAAGGCCCTTGTATTCACCCTGATAGATATACTTCTTGTCATGCAGCACCTGGATGAAATTGCGGACTATTTCCTCGTGCTCCGGATCGGTTGTGCGGATGAATTTGTCGTATTCTATATTCAGTTTCTTCCAGCTATTCTTGAAGACCTCGCTGTTTTTGTCGCAAAGTTCCTGAGGGCTAAGGCCGGCCCTTTCGGCCGATTCGGCAACCTTGGAGCCGTGCTCATCGGTACCGGTCAGAAAATAGGACTGATTTCCCAGAAGTTTGTGATAGCGATTCAGGACATCGGCGGCAACGGTAGTATAGGCGTTTCCGATATGCGGTTCGGCATTTACGTAATAAATCGGTGTAGTAACATAGAAACTGTCAGGCTGACTCACTTTCGTCTCCCCCGTTAATATTGACCACTCTTCGGTATGTGGTTCTGAAACCGTATCTATCTGTCGAACTCTCTTCGAGTTTCACCTTCTCCTCGAAATTATCGGGATGTTTCACGATCATCTCCCGCGTGAAAACATTGACCTTTTCGACTGTGGCCCTGCCTTTTTCGGTCTGATACTGAGACCCCAGTTCCGGAAATTCTGAAAGCGCCTGTTCGTAATGATTCTGTTCATAGAGCAGGCAGCACAAAAGCCGTCCGCAGTTCCCTGAAATCTTCTGCGGATTTA